>JAYVTP010000035.1:0-4790 GCA_043788685.1 Pseudolysobacter sp.
CATCGCAGCAAGCGCGGCGTGCACGTGCTGGATGTTCGGATCGGACTGCGCGATGTCCTCGCCTTCGATGTACAGCGCCTTGAACTCGCCATCGAGCGCGGCCTCAAACATGTTCGGAATGCGCAAGCCAGGCTCGGATTGCAGCGGCACGCCCCAGGCCTGTTCGAACTGGTGCCGCACTTCGTCACCGGACACATGCCGATAACCCGGGAATTCGTGCGGGAACGAACCCATGTCGCACGAACCCTGCACGTTGTTCTGGCCACGCAGCGGATTCACACCGACGCCTTCGCGACCGATATTGCCAGTGGCCATCGCAAGGTTGGCGATACCCATCACCATCGTCGAACCCTGGCTGTGTTCGGTCACGCCGAGGCCGTAATAAATCGCGCCATTGCCGCCGGTCGCATACAGACGCGCAGCGGCGCGCACCTCGGCTGCCGGCACGCCGGTGACCGCTTCCATGTCTTCCGGCGAATTGCGTTGTTCGGCGACGAACGCGCGCCACTTGTCGAAAGATTCTTTCTCGCAACGCTGCGCAACGAATGCTTCGTTGACAAGACCTTCGGCGACGATGACATGCGCGACGCTGTTGATCAGCGCAACGTTGGTACCGGGTCGCAATTGCAGGTGATGTTGCGCTTCGATATGCGGCGTGCGGATCAGGTCGATGCGACGCGGATCGGCGACGATCAATTTGGCGCCCTGGCGCAGGCGGCGTTTCATCTGCGAGGCAAATACCGGATGTCCGTCGGTCGGATTGGCGCCGATCACAAAGGTCACATCGGCCAGCATCACCGAATCGAAATCCTGCGTGCCGGCGGATTCGCCGAGCGTGTTTTTCAAACCGTAGCCGGTCGGCGAATGACAAACACGTGCGCACGTGTCGACATTGTTGTTGCCGAACGCCGCGCGCACGAGTTTCTGCACGAGATAGGTTTCCTCGTTGGTGCAACGCGATGAGGTAATGCCACCGACCGAATCGCGTCCGTACTGTTGCTGGATACGACGAAACTCCGATGCCGTATGCGTGATCGCTTCTTGCCATGAAACTTCGCGCCACGAATCGCCGATCCGCGCGCGGATCATCGGCTTGGTGATGCGATCAGGATGCGTGGTGTAGCCGATCGCGAAACGACCCTTGACACACGAGTGGCCGTGATTCGCGTGGCCGTCCATGTTCGGCACCATGCGCACGAGTTCCTGGCCTTTCATCTCGGCGCGGAACGAACATCCGACGCCGCAATACGCGCACGTCGTGGTGATGCTGTGTTCGGCCTGACCTTTGGCGATGAGACTTTTTTCCGACAGCGTTGCCGTCGGGCACGCCTGCACGCACGCGCCGCACGACACGCATTCGGAATCGAGGAAGGTATCGTCCTGGCTGGCCGCGACCTTGGAGTCGAAACCGCGTCCCTCAATGGTCAGTGCAAACGTGCCCTGCACTTCCTCGCACGCGCGCACGCAGCGCGAACAAACGATGCATTTGCTCGGATCGAACGTGAAATACGGATTGCTCTCGTCTTTCTTCGCATCGAGATGATTCTCGCCCGCGTAGCCGTAACGCACTTCGCGCAGGCCAACCACGCCTGCCATATCCTGCAGTTCGCAGTGGCCGTTTGCCGGGCACGTGAGGCAATCGAGTGGATGATCGGAGATGTAGAGTTCCATCACGCCGCGAAGCACATCGGCGAGTTTTTTATTCTGCGTCGTGACCTTCATGCCCGACGCAACCGGCGTCGTGCACGAGGCCGGAAAGCCTTTCATACCCTCGACTTGCACGAGGCACAGCCGACATGAGCCAAACGCTTCGAGCATTTCGGTGGCGCACAGTTTGGGAATCGCGATGCCTATGCTCGCCGCCGCGCGCATGACCGATGTGCCTTCGGCCACATCGACCGCAAAGCCGTCGATTTCCAGCGACACGCGCTTGCTGGATTTCGAAAGCGGCGTGCCGAAATCGTGTTCGATGATCGAAAGCATATTCGTATTTCCCTAGTTCGCCGCACGCAATACACGCGGCTCGAAATCTTCGGCAAAATGATTCAGTGCGCTGGTCACCGGAAACGGCACCATGCCACCGAGCGCGCACAGCGAACCGGCCAGCATGGTGTCGCAAAGATCGCGCAGCAGCGTCATGTTTTTAGCGTGATCCTGATCGGCGATGATGCGGTCGATCACCTCGACGCCGCGTATCGAACCGATGCGGCACGGCGTGCATTTGCCGCAGGATTCTATCGCACAGAATTCCATCGCATAACGCGCTTGTTGCGCCATGTCGACGCTGTCGTCAAACGCAACAATGCCGCCATGGCCGAGCATCGCGCCGACCGCAGCAAGCGCTTCATAATCCAGCGGCGTATCGAATAGCGATTCGGGCATGTACGCGCCGAGCGGACCGCCGACTTGTACGGCGCGAATCGGACGGCCGGTCGCCGAACCGCCACCGAAATCGTAGAGAATTTCGCGCAAGGTCAGGCCGAACGCACACTCGACCAAACCGGCATGCTTGAAATTTCCGGCGAGCTGAAACGGCAGTGTGCCACGCGAACGGCCCATGCCGAAGTCACGATAAAAATCCGCGCCATTGTCGAGAATGATCGGCACGCTGGCGAGGGTGATGACGTTGTTGACCACGGTCGGTTTGCCGAACAAACCTTTGAGCGCCGGCAGCGGCGGCTTGAAACGCACTTGGCCGCGTTTGCCTTCGAGACTTTCGAGCAGCGAGGTTTCTTCGCCGCAGATATACGCACCGGCGCCGAGCCGAACTTCGAGTTTGAAATCGTGCGCACTGCCGCAAATGCCGATGCCGAGATAACCCGCGTTTCTCGCCGCGAGAATGGCTTCGTTGAGCGCGCGAAATGCATGCGGATATTCGCTGCGCAGATAAATGTAGCCCTGTGTCGCGCCGACGGCGATACCGGCGATGATCATGCCTTCGATCAGCACCAGCGGATCGCCTTCCATGAGCATGCGATCAGCATACGTGCCGGAATCGCCTTCGTCGGCGTTGCAGACGATGTACTTCTGCTCGGCCTGCGCGCCGAGCGCGGTTTTCCACTTGATGCCGGCCGGAAACGCCGCGCCGCCGCGTCCGCGCAAGCCGGAATCCGTCACTTGCTGCACGATATCGGCGGGCGAAATTTCCAGTGCAGCGGCAAGGCCGCGAAAACCGCCATGCGCGACATAATCTTCGACACTGACGGGATCGGTTATGCCGACTCGGGCAAACGTCAGGCGTTGCTGGCGTTGCAGATACGGAATGTCTTCGGTCAATCCCAAACTCAAAGCGTGTTGGCCGCCATGTAAAAAATCCGCCGCAAACAATGCGGCTACATCGCCAGCCTGCACCGGCCCGTAAGCGACACGGCCCGCAGGCGTTTCGACTTCGATCATGGGTTCTAGCCAGAACAATCCGCGCGAGCCGTTGCGCACGATCCGGATATCGGCATCGAGGCGTGCGGCCTCAGCAGCGATTGCGTTTGCGGTCTGCTCGGCACCCAGTGAAAGTGCCGAGGCATCGCGTGGTACATAAATGCGGATGCTGGTATCAGTGATGCTCATGCGGTTTGTCGCGTCGCCTGGATCAGGCTATCGAATTTTTCGACCGTCATGCGTCCGTGCAGTTCCTGATCGAGCATGACTGCCGGCGAACACGCGCAATTGCCGAGGCAGTACACCGGTCCCAGCGTAAACACACCTTCGACGGTCGACTCGTGAAAGCCGATGCCGAGGGTTTTTTTCGCATGCGCTTCGAGGGCGACCGCGCCCATCGACTAGCACGCCTCGGCACGGCAGATATACAGCACGTGTCGCGCCACCGGCTTGCTGCGAAAGTGGTGATAAAAACTGATTACGCCATGCACTTCGGCACGCGAAATGTTCAACGCCACAGCGATCGGATGGACCGCATCCGGCGGCACGTGACCAAGTGCATCCTGCACTCCGTGCAAAATCGGCAACAACGCGCCCGGCACACCTTGCAGACGTTGCAGAACATCCGTAACTACCGCCGCCTGATCCGGCGGCAAATGGTTTTCGGGTTCATTGCGCAACTGTATGGGTATCGCCGGACGTGCCACAGCCGTCTCCTGTATTCGTCTGAAATTAAAACAGCACCGCGGCTTTCTGCAGTGTCATCCATGCGCCCCATGCGATCGGAATACCAACCACGAGCCACGCCAGCAATACCGCAAAACTGAAACCTTTGCTTGCCGTATTCGATGAGGTATTCGGGGCCGCGGTTTCGTGCGCTTTCAAGCGGACTTCGGCGATCTGCGCATCGGTCATGAAATATTTGCTCGTCACCGGTCTCACCAGCAGGTTGCAGATCAGTCCGATCAGCAGCAGCGCGACAAGAATATACATGATGCGATCATAGACCTGCGCCTTGGGCACGCCCGCGGCGATTTGCGCATCACGAATATAGTTGATCAGCAGCGGGCCGATCACGCCGGCGGTTGACCATGCTGTGAGCAAGCGACCATGAATCGCACCGACGAACTGCGTGCCGAACATGTCCGAAAGATACGCCGGCACGGTCGCAAAACCACCGCCGTACATCGACAGAATCACGCAGAAAATCGCGACAAATAATCTTACCTGGCCACTATGCCCCATCGATGGTGCGGCGGCGTACAAGGCGATGCCGAGCAGGAAGAAAATCGCGTAGGCAACTTTTCGTCCGAGCGGATCCGACAACGACGCCCAGAAAAACCGCCCACCGATATTGAACAAGCTCAGCAGTCCGGCAAAACCCGCGGCGATCGCCGACATCTGCTTGAGCTGAT
>JAYVTP010000036.1:0-12816 GCA_043788685.1 Pseudolysobacter sp.
CGGTTTTAGTGGTTGGCATTGGATTATCGTGGCGCTGGTCGTGGTGCTGGTGTTCGGTACCAAGAAGCTGGGCAATATTGGCGGCGACGTGGCATCAGCAATCAAGAGTTTCCGCAAGGGTTTGCAGGACGACGACAGCCATCCGCCGTCGCAACTGAAGGCCGATCCCGAACCGGTCGCAAAACCCGCGACCAGCGATGTCAAACGCGACAACGTGCCGTAAGCTCAGTCGCATGTTTGATTTCAGCATGGGCGAAATCGGCATCATTGCGGTGGTGTCGCTGCTGGTGCTCGGCCCCGAACGCATGCCGAAAGTCGCGCGCACCACCGGTGCGTTGTTGCGCAAAGCGCGGCAGAGTTGGCAGAACGTGCGCAACGATATCGAGCGTGAATTTGCCGCCGAAGAGCTCAAGCGCAACCTCAAGGAAACCGCGCAGTCGATCGATCCGCGTCCGGCCATGAACGATGCGATCAATGGCACGATGCAGGATATCCACGGTTCGATCCACCCCGGCCCGACGCTAGCAGTGAGCGGAGTCGCAACGCCGGAACACGGCGCAAACGAGGTGTTGCCAAACTCGACCACAAGCCCGCCACACCACGATGAGCACGCCTGAACCTGAGGGCGAGAGCGAGCCCACGTTCTTATCGCACCTGATCGAACTGCGCGAACGGCTGCTGAAAGCGGTTGCGACGATCCTGCTGATTTTTGCGGCACTGATGCCATTCGCCAACAAGATTTATACGTGGCTGGCCAAGCCGCTGCTGTCGCGTTTGCCGGCAGGCGGACAGATGATCGCGATCGATGTCGCCTCACCGTTTTTCACGCCGGTCAAACTCGCCTTTTTTGTCGCCGTGTTTGCCGCGATGCCGGTGCTTTTGTATCAGGCCTGGGCGTTTGTATCGCCGGGTTTGTACAAACACGAAAAACGCCTGGCGATGCCGATTCTGGTTTCGAGCGTCGCGCTATTCTACGGTGGCTGCGCGTTCGCGTATTTTCTGGTGTTGCCGATGGTGTTCGGTTTTCTCGCCAGCGTCACGCCCGAAGGCGTGGCGATGATGACCGACATCGGCCATTATCTCGACTTCGTACTGGTGATGTTCCTCGCGTTCGGCATGTGTTTCGAAGTGCCGGTGGCGACCTTGATCATCGTTCTGCTCGGTTGGGTCAGCACCGAACAATTGAGCACCAGTCGACCGTATGTGATCGTCGGCTGTGTCGTAGTCGCCGCACTGATTACCCCACCAGATGCCTTGTCGATGCTGATGCTGGCGGTGCCGATGTGCCTGCTGTACGAGGTCGGTATCATCGCGGCGCGCGTGCTCGCGCGCCGCGATGAAAATTCAAACCGGGTTGCCGAGTGATCAGACTGCCGGCGGTTCGCTGGGCGGTGTTGGCGCAGTCGGTTCCGTCGGCGGCAAGGTGATGACACTGCCGTAGACGTTCTGGTAAGCCGCATAATTTGCGCCGGCCAATACCGGCATCAGCACCAGCCAGCCGAGAAAGAACGGTATCGCGGCAATGATGCTCAACACGATCACGATCAACCCGAATACCAGCATCGGGCCGATATTTGCAAGCACCGCATTCAGGCTGTCTTTGGCGGCCGCGATCGGATCGCCGCCTTCGAGCATGATGCGCGGCACCGCAAAAAACATCAGCGCCGACACCGCCAGCTTGATCACCATGCTGAGCAACACCCACAACAAACCGCCGCCGAGCAGCGCGCCCACAGCCAAGCCGCCCGAGTTTGTCGCGCCACCTATCGCCGCAGCGCCGATGGCGCCGCCGACAAACAAAAAGCCGAGCACCAGGCTCAACACCGCGCCAGCCACGGCGATCAGGCTCAGGATGATCAGCGGCGAAAACTTGCTCGAATCCTGGAAAGCGCGGAACAGGTGATTCAGGTCTATGTTACGGCCCGCGTCCTGCTCGCTCGCGGCATGGATCATTCCGGCATACAACAAGGTGCCCAGAATTGCGCCGGCGAGCTGGCCAAGCAACGGAATAAACATCAGCAGCACAAAGATGACGAAGGTGATCAGCGCCATGAGAATCCAAACCCCGGGATTCTTGCTGAAAATTTCCCAGCCCTTGCTCAGCCAACCCACACTATTGTTCACATCGACTTGGCGAAAACTCATTTCGATTTTCCTTTCACAGCGCGGATTGTCCGCAGGATGGTTTGACAACCAAGCATAAATTGCATGGGGTAGGCGCGCCAGCGGTTTGACGAGATGGCATCAACGTGATCAATCGCGGGCTTTCGCCCAAGCCGGTTCCGATGTATAAATGTGTACCTAGGGGGAGCACATCAGCCATAGGAGGCGATCGCATGAAAAAAACAGCCGCAGAAATCGACGATACCCGGGATGCGAGTCTACGAGTATCCAAGCGTGTGCGTGACAGTCTCAAGGCCGCTGCGGCGGTGATGGGTCGTCCGCTGTACGACGTTACCAACGAGGCCATCAGCAATTATCTGGCGTCGGCAAAAGTGGGCGATCCGCTCGCGGCGGCACGCAAGAGCATCGGCATCAAGGCGCGTAAATAAACGCGATCTTTTCGCTCGGCACAAACTTCAGAAACACGGTTATCGCAGCCATCGGCTGCGACACCATTCGCACGACAAATCGACAATCTCCGAATGAAACGCGATCCGCGTTTCGCTCAATTGCGCGCCAGACGCAGAAAACGCCGCAGCAAACGGCGTGCATCGGGGCAAGGTTTTACCGAACCCAACAATACGTCGGCATCAAGGCCTTCTCGATTCAATTCCGGTGTGCGTTTGTGGATGTAACCGCGCATCGCATGTGTGCTGAATTCGGGATGGAACTGCACACTCCAGGCGCGTCGCGAGTAACGCAATGCGTGGCAATCTTCGAGCGCGGAGCGGGCCAGCACAACAGCATCACGCGGCGGTTTCAACACGCTTTGCAGGTGCGTCGCATGGGCGCGGAAGCGCGATCCGAGCGGGCCGAATAAATCGTCGCTGCGCGCGGCATCGTGCGCGTCGATATCGATCGTTCCCATCTCACGACCGCGCGGGTTGTAACCCACTTCGCCGCCCAGCGCGTGCGCCATCAATTGATGGCCGTAGCACACGCCGAACAATGGCAGTTGCTGCTGCATCGCACTGCGCAACCATTCGGCAGTGCGCTCGCTCCAGTCGTGGCGATCCGTCACCATCGCACCGGAGCCGGTGATGATCGCCGCACCAAAACGACGCGCATCCGGCAATTTTTCACCGCGCTCGACATGCGTCACCACGACATGCCGCGCATGCAGTTTGAGGCCGGTACGAAACCAGTGCGGGAAATCGCGATGTCGCGCGCGCAGATGCGGCAACGCCGTGCCGGTTTGAATGATCAGCACCGGCAATGAATCGCGCGCCAGCGAAATCAGCTGTCGAGAATGTTCAATGCGATCAAAAGCGCTGTTCGGCACGGGGGTGCGATTGTCATCAAGGTTCATTCGCGAATCCTAGCAAACGTTTTCTGAATCACAGCGCACATCCTGCCGCATCGCTGGCCACCGACTTATGACGATTGCGTATTTGCTTAAACCGCGATGATACGAAACACCGCATCGATGAATCTTGTCCTTCCCGGTTAATCGATCGGCGGCAGCACGCCGGCCACTTCCGCGATCGTGGTCACGCCGCGCGCCACTTGCGCGGCCGCACTCACGCGCAGCGGTCGCATGCCTTGCGCGAGCGCGATTTCGCCGAGTTTGCTGAGATCAGTGGCGGCCTGAATCTGCTGACGCAGCGGCGGCGTGATCGACAACATTTCATAGATCCCAGTACGCCCGAGAAAACCCGTGCGGCGACATTCCAGACAACCCTTGTGCGCAAATCCGCGCGCCGGCAGCGGCAAGTTCCAGCGTCCGACCAGGCCTTGCCAATCCTGCGCATCAATCTTGGTTTCGACTTTGCAATGCGGACACAAGGTACGCACCAGACGCTGCGCGACGATGCCGGTAAGCGTGGATTGCAATAGATAATACGGCACGCCGAGATCGAGCAAACGCGTGATCGCCGACGGCGCATCGTTGGTATGCAACGTGGATAAAACCAGATGCCCGGTGAGCGATGCTTGCACTGCCATCTGCGCGGTTTCGAGATCGCGGATTTCGCCGACCATGATGATGTCGGGATCTTGTCGCAGCAGCGTGCGCACGCCAGCGGCGAAGTCCAGATCGATCGCCATCTGCACCTGCATCTGGTTGAATTCCGGCGCGACCATTTCGATCGGATCCTCGACCGTGCAGACGTTGATGTCCGGCGTGGCGAGATACTTCAGCGTCGAATACAACGTCGTGGTTTTGCCTGAACCGGTGGGGCCGGTCACCAGCACGATGCCGTGCGGACGCTCGACCATCGCGCGCCATGCTTCGGCTTCGGTCGGGCTGAAACCGAGCTGCGAAAATTCCTTGACGACGACATCGGGATCGAAAATTCGCATGACGATTTTTTCGCCGAACGCGGTCGGCATGCTCGACAGGCGCAACTCGACTTCACGCCCGCCAACCGAACGCGTCTTGATGCGGCCATCCTGTGGCCGGCGTTTTTCGGCGACATCCATGCGTCCGAGAATCTTGATGCGCGAGGTCACCGCCACCATCACGGGAGTCGGCAACTCGAACACCTTGTGCATCACGCCGTCGATGCGGAAACGAATCTGGCTGGTGTCGCGGCGCGGCTCCAGATGGATGTCCGACGCGCGTTGCTCGAACGCGTATTGCAGCAGCCAGTCGACGATGTGCACGACATGGCGATCGTCCGCGCCGACTTCGCCAGATTTGCCGAGCTCGACCAGCTGCTCGAAATTCAGGATGCCGCGGCCGTCCGGCACATCGCTATTGCTCTTGGCATCGCGCGCGCGCTGGATCGAACGCTGCACGCCGTAGAATTCGGTGAGGTAACGATTGATGTCGATCGGGCTCGCCACCACACGCTGCACATCGCGGCGCAGGATGTGGCCCAGATCGCTGAGCCAGCGCATGTCGAATGGTTCGGCAGTGGCAAACACCACCTGCAACTCGGTCACCGCCACCGGCAGGATGCGATAACGATTGGCGTACGCCTGCGACACCACTTGCGTGACCACGGCCGCATCGATCTTCATCGGATCGATTTTCAAATACGGCAAACCGGCCTTGTCGGCCAGCCATTGCGTCAGCGTTTCCAGACTCAGCGGTTTGCCCGGCTGACGCGCATTCGCGAGTTTGAGGTTGGCGATCAACACCAGCGGATGCAGTTCGAGCCGACCGCGCTGGGTACGCACATCGGCGCGCACGCGCTTGGCGTCTTCGGCCACGATCAGGCCATCGACGATCAGCGTGGCCAGCACCGGCTCCAGTTCCAAACGTCGATGCAAACCGATGCCCGGCGCCAACGTGTCGGCGGCGGACAGGACAGACAATTGCGGTAGCGTGGCCATGATCATTTTCCTACAAGGCGTGTATTGCCCGGCCCCGTTATACTAACGCGCTTTATGCCACGACCATTAATGAGCTTATGTCCGGCCTGACTTTTCAAGATGTAATCCAGACCCTCAATCGCTACTGGGGCGAGCAAGGCTGCGTGCTGATCCAGCCGTTCGATACCGAAGTCGGTGCGGGTACATTTCATCCCGCCACGTTTTTGCGCGCGCTCGGCCCGGAGCCGTGGCGCGCCGCGTACGTGCAGCCGTGCCGCCGACCGACCGATGGCCGTTACGGCGAAAACCCGAATCGCCTGCAGCATTATTACCAGTACCAGGTGGCGCTGAAACCGAATCCGGACAATATTCTGGAGTTGTATATCGACTCGCTGAAAGCGCTCGGCATCGATCCGCTCGTGCACGATTTGCGCTTTGTCGAAGACAACTGGGAATCGCCGACGCTGGGCGCGTGGGGTCTCGGCTGGGAAGTCTGGCTCAACGGCATGGAAGTCACGCAGTTCACGTATTTCCAGCAGGCCGGTGGCCTTGAATGCAAACCCGTGCTCGGCGAAATCACCTATGGCCTCGAACGCCTCGTGATGTATCTGCAGAACGTCGACAGCATCTACGACATTGTCTGGGCGCACGCGCCGCACGGCGACGTGACCTACGGCGATGTGTTCCACCAGAACGAAGTGGAACAGAGCACCTACAATTTCGAACACGCCAATGTGCCGGCGTTGTTCGCGTGGTTCGACACCTGCGAAAGCGAGGCGAAAAAACTCGTCGAGGCCGGCTTGCCGTTGCCCGCGTACGAGCAGGTGTGCAAAGCCAGCCACGCGTTCAATCTGCTCGATGCGCGCCGCGCGATTTCCGTCACCGAACGGCAGCGCTACATTTTGCGCGTGCGCACCTTGTCGCGTGCGGTGGCCGAAGCGTATTACGCACAACGCGAAAAACTCGGGTTTCCGGGATTGAAAAAATCGGCTGCTACCAGCAAGGAGCAGGCGCATGTCTGAACTCAACTCGTTATTGATCGAACTCGGCACCGAAGAGCTGCCGCCGAAAGCGCTGGACGATCTTGCTGCGGCCTTTGTCACTGGCATTGTCGATAGCCTGACCAAACGCGGCATCGCTGCCGATACGAACAACGCCAAACTTTTTGCGACGCCGCGCCGGCTGGCCGTGCTCGTGCCGCAAGTAGCAACGGAACAACCCGAACAAACCTCGGAACGACGCGGCCCCGCGCTCAACGCCGCGCTCGATGCAAACGGCCAGCCGAGCAAGGCACTGATCGGTTTTGCGCAAAGTTGCGGCGTCACGGTCGAGCAATTGCAGAAGCTGGAAACCGACAAAGGCGCATGGTTCGTGCATCGTGCGGTGAAGCCCGGCCAGCCGACCGCGGCATTGATGCAGGAGATCGTGATCGAAGCCTTGAAAGCGCTGCCGATTCCGAAACCGATGCGTTGGGGCAACTACGATTTCAGTTTCGTGCGTCCCGTGCATTGGCTCGTGATCCTGCACGGCGAGCAAGTCATCGATGTGGAAATTTTCGGTATCAAATCGGGACGTTTCTCGCGCGGACATCGCTTCATGGCGCCGGAAAAATTCGATGTGGTGTCCGCCGATTTGTACGCGACCAAGCTGCTCGAACGCAAAGTCATCGCCGATCCGTTTATTCGCCGCAAAAAGGTTGCGACTGTAGTCGAGCAGGCGGTCGCCAAACTCGGACTCGCATACGTCGAACCGGCTGAACTCGTCGCCGAAGTCGCAAACCTGGTCGAATGGCCGGTCGCGATTCACGGCACGTTCGATCGGGCATTTCTCGACGTGCCGAGCCAGGCGCTTATCGCGACGATGCAGAACAATCAGAAATTCTTTCCGGTGTTCGATGCAGACCACAAGCTCACCGAACATTTCATCGGTGTGGCGAATATCGAATCGAAGGATCCCGCGGAAATCCGCAAGGGTTACGAGCGTGTGATCCGTCCGCGATTCGCCGACGCGAAATTCTTTTACGACGAAGACCGCAAGCAGCCACTCGAAGCGCAGCTCGAAGCCTTGAAGTCGGTCGCGTATCAACAATCGCTTGGCTCAGTATGGGATAAGAGCATGCGTGTGGCCGAACTCGCGCGTGTGATCGCCAATCGCGTCGGCGTGGACGCGGCGCTCGCAACACGCGCAGCGGTATTGTCGAAGTGCGATCTGATGACACGCATGGTCGGCGAATTTCCCGAGCTGCAAGGCGTGATGGGCCGTTATTACGCTAGCCAGGGTGCGAAACCCGAACATGCCGATGTGGCGCTGGCGCTCGATGAATTTTATGCGCCGCGTTTTGCTGGCGACAACATCGCGCAAGGCAAGCTTGCGCAGGTGATCGCAGTCGCCGAACGTGTTGATACCCTGGCCGGCATTTTTGCGGTCGGACAAAAACCCAGCGGCAACAAGGATCCGTTTGCGCTGCGCCGCGCCGCGCTGGGACTCGCGCGCACGTTGATCGAGGCCAAACTCGATCTGGATTTGCGCGGGCTGCTCAGCGAAGCGTTTGCGTTGTTACCGGAGGCGGCGTTGCAAGCTGGTTTGCCGCGCGGCAAGGATGGCAAAACTGCCACGCTCGATGCAGGCGTGCGGCGCAGCGAGCTTGCCGCAGAAATTCTCGATTTCATTCTTGAACGCGTGCGTAGTTATTACGTAGATCATGGGAGAGGCAGCGATATATTTGAAGCCGTGCGTGCCGTGGAGCCGGCGACCTTGACCGACTTCGAGCAACGCATGGCCGCTGTGCGCGAATTCGCAAAACTACCCGAAGCGCAAGCGCTCGCCGCCGCCAATAAACGCATTGGCAATATCCTGCGCCTAGCCGATGCCAGCGAAATCGGCATGATCGATTCCGCCCAGCTCGACGCCGGCGCCGAAACAAATTTGCATGCAGCGATCATCGCCGCATCAAGTGCGATAAAGCCGCTGCTCGCGACACGCTCCTACGTCGATGTGCTCAAGCATCTCGCAGATGTGCGTGCGCCGGTCGATGCGTTTTTCGAGGGCGTGATGGTGATGGTCGATGACCCGGCAAAACGCCGCAATCGCCTGAGCCTGCTCGCACAGTTGCGCCGCATGTTTCTCGAAGTCGCGGACATTTCGCTGCTGCAAAACGTCACCTGAAAACGGCCATATTGCCACGAACCAACGTCAGCCGTGGCTTGCACCACATCGGCAACTTAGTACCATGAATACCTAAACAACTGTCTCAACGAAACATTGCTAGCGTCACCTCACCCTCCTTGATGGCTAACGCAGCGCTGTTACGGAAAGCATTGGAGGAGCTGTTTGCGCCAAGTCACGTTTGTGAGACAAGATGCGGCGACTATGCCGCCATTCGTACTAGCGGTTATGACGTAGGAGGTTTTATGGCTGATGGCTCGTTGTCCCAATCCGATGCCGATGCCGATGCGCTGATGCGCTGATGCGCATGGAGAAAGTACGCGCGAACGATAACTCGATTCATTTCCCCGACCTTGGAGGGCGTATCGAGGTTCCGCTAGTTTCGCGCGACCTTCGCGAGTCATTTTCGATCGACATCAACCGCAAACGCATCGCACTGACAACAGGCTATCAGACCCGTGGACGCCAGACGATCATCTAGGCTCGACTGGATTTCGCAGCACCCCACCGCAACCCCGATGGTACCGACATTGGTGTACCGCATTTGCACTTGTACCGGGAAGGGTTTGGAGACCGCTGGGCTATTCCGATTCCGGACGGGATGCTGAGCGCACCGAGCAGTGCGTGGAGTGTGCTGCAGGACTTCATGAAGTATTGCCAGATCGTCGAGGCACCCAGCATCGCATTCGGGTTGTTCGCATGAGCACGACTAGTGACCTCGTCTCACACTACTACGACTGGCTCAAGGCCAAAACATCATGGCGTAATATCAACGGCTGGGCAGAGATCACGACGCCGTATCTTGATCGTCACAATGACTATATCCATATCTATCTACGCGAAGTCGATGGCGAGTACGCGCTGACCGACGATGGCTGTACCATTGCCGATCTAATCCAATCCGGCTGCCCTCTTGATTCGCCGCGACGCAAAGCGCTGCTGCATTCCACATTGAATGGCTTCGGCGTGCAGCTTGGCGAAAACTCAACGTTGGAAGTTAAAGCGACTCCAGAAACATTTGCGCTGCGCAAGCACTCGCTGCTGCAGGCAATCCTGGCGGTCAACGACTTGTTCTACATCGCGCGCTCAAATGTGGAGAGCTTCTTCTTCGAGGATGTTGCGCTTTGGTTGGATGGCGCCGATGTTCGGTATACCCCGAAGGTCGGCTTCATGGGTCATAGCCGATACACGCATCAGTTCGATTTTGCTATCCCGAAGTTGCGTAGCCAGCCCGAACGTATCCTTCGGGTAATCAACAACCCTAACAAGGACAACGCCCAGAACACGGCGTTTGCTTGGGTAGACACGAAAGAGTCTCGGCCACCGGGATCGGTTGCCTATGCTGTGCTAAACGACCGTGACCACACCATCAGCGCCGCGGTTACGGAAGCTTTGACCAGCTACGAGATCAACCCGTTGCCGTGGTCTAAGCGGAGCGAGTTCCAGGAGAGACTGGTAGCGTGAGGAACATGTCGGCGATCGATTGCTCAAGCAATTTAGGCTGTCAAAGGCAGGCTGAATGGTTTGCGTCTGGTAACTTGTCATCAGGAACGGAATCCCGTAGCCTTATCGTCAACACACCCGCCACGCTTAGCCCTGTTTCGACAGGTGATGCGCATAATTGGCGGGTTTTTATTGGCTGAAAGATGCGCTATCCAAAAGCAGCCCTGAGCTTTCCTGATAAACTGGCACAACTCCAGCAGCGTGGCTTGCACGTTGCCGATCCTGACCGTATCTTGCACTGGCTTCACCGCGTCAGCTACTACCGGTTGAGCGCCTACTTCCTGCCCTTTAAGGACGGGGAAAATTTTCGTCCAGGCACTGAGTTCAATGACGTTGCTGGGTTGTACATCTTTGATCGAAAACTGCGTCTGCTGGTCCTTGATGCCATCGAACGCATCGAAGTGGCGCTTCGGACGTCCATCACCTACGAAATCGGCCACGCTTATGGGCCGTTTGGTCATACGGATTCTGCGAACTTCGCGCCCAGTCTCGATCACACTAAGTTCATGGCGGAGCTTGTGTCAGAGGAACGTCGAGCCAGAGAGACATTCGCCACACACTTTCGCGGAAAGTACAGGGCGGAACCGCATTTGCCGGTCTGGATGGCAACAGAGCTTCTGTCGTTTGGCACGATCTCGATGCTCTACAAATCGATGGCGCCAGCGATCAAGGGACCTATTGCAGCCGAGTTCGGAGTGTCGGATCGACATGTGGCCAGCTGGCTGCATGCGTTGAGCTACATACGAAATGTCTGTGCTCACCACAAGCGACTCTGGAACCGGGAGTTGGCAATCAAAGCGCAGCTTCCAACCCGTAGCCTCGCATGGCCGCACGTCGTCCAGAGCAACGAGCGGCTCTACTGCATTCTGGTGGTGTTGCAACACATGCTCAAGGTGGTTTCACCGCGCTGCCGCTGGCGTGATCGTCTGTTCATACTGTTCGACGAACATCCCGGCGTACTGCTCGCTCCAATGCAAATTCCTCCTGATTGGCGAACACGAGCTATCTGGCGCTAGAGGATCTGGGGGCTTGTGCGTGGATTGCGAAGGACGCTCCACTATCAATGTATCTCCTGTTGTTGCATCGATTTGTGCATTGCAAGAACAGCGTAGTACAAGCCCGGCAAATATCGTCAGTCACGGCATCAAGTCTGGTCAGTTCGTCTTTGTAGATGTATGGCATATCGTGGTTATCATGCACCAGCTCAGCAACGCCTCAATTCGGATATTTCATACTCGAGCTCTTTGAAGGACATAATCGGAATCGCGGCGAATTCTGCGCGACAAGCGATTAACAGGATCAGGGAGTTTCCGGTTGTAAATTCGCGCTGCCAATCGCACCGAGCAAATCTTTGTCGCCATCGCGCAGCGTGCTTCGCGACAATACGGTGAAGTCGAGCAGCAACGGCCCGACCGGAAAGGCACCGTGCAGCATGTATTGAAAATCACCGGCCTGTGGCGCGCGATCGGTCAACGCATACCAATAACCTGCGCCGGCGTTGCCGCGTAATTCCTTGAGATCGACCTGTTGCTCGGTCGCAGTGAACAACTGGCCCTCGCCCGCTTTCTGCATGAGTTTGTGCAGCGCCTCGGGCGTGTTGAACGTGGCATCGGGCGGCTTGGTCCAGAGCACGACCACGCGCATACGCATCGCATCGCCTTTGCCCGGATCGAACTCGATCATCGGCGGCTGATTCGCCGGGTTGTCGAGTACCTTCATCTGCCAACCCGCAGGCACGTTGAACACCAACTTGCCTTTTCCGGGCAGTGAAATTTCCTGCGTTGCTGCTGCGGCCATGGCGCTGCCGGCGCATAGCAAACCGAGCATGGCCAAGACAAACAAAACGTTGCGGCGCTGACGAATCATAACGGCGATTTCCCAATTTCAGATAGGCATTCTGCCACACGCGTGCGAATCATTGCTGTGCTGTTTCGCTGATCTTTTTTGCTCGTCATTCAAGCGCAGGCTGGAATCCATTTTGATTTATGTGTCGCGAATAGATCGACGAATAGATCAAAGTCAAAATGGATTCCAGCCTGCGCTGAAGCGCTTCTCAACAGCGAAGCTGGTCAATGACGGCTCTTTTTCACATTGCTGTGTGCTCATTCCCCGCTTCCCGTTCCCGCCACTTGCGATACATCCACACCGCCACCAAGTCGTCGCGATGAATACTCCCGTGTTCGATCTTGATCCCGTCAATCCGAGCACCGTGCTGGTGCGCAACGATCGTGCGCGACTGCGGCTGGCATTTCTCAGTGCGCTGGCGCTGGTCGGTGGCTTGTGGCTGTTGTGGCTGGCGACGATCTCGCTCGGCTGGTCCAACGATGATCTGGCATTACTGCCGCGCACCTGGCGCGGCCTGCTCGGCATCCTCACTGCGCCGCTGGCGCATGCATCGCTCGCGCATCTGGTTTCCAACACCGCGCCACTGCTGTTGCTCGGCACGCTGACCCTGTATGCGTATCCGCTCGCGGTGCGCCGCGCGCTGCCGCTGATCTGGATCGTCAGCGGCCTCGGCGTGTGGTTGTGGGGCCGACCGTCGCATCATCTTGGCATCAGCGGCATCATCCACGGCCTGATGTTTTTCCTGTTCGTGATCGGCCTGCTGCGCCGCGATCGGCTCGCGATCACGATTGCGCTGGCGGTGTTCTTTTTCTACGGCGGCATGGTCATGACGGTGTTGCCGCACGAGCCGGATATCTCGTGGGAATACCATTTGTTCGGCGC
>JAYVTP010000037.1:0-9479 GCA_043788685.1 Pseudolysobacter sp.
CGCAGGTGCGCGAAGGCGTGATCGTCGGGCAATTCGACCAAGCCGACATGCGCTTGTCCCGCCGCGTTGAGGCGCGCGACGTAGCGCAGTTTTTTGCCGGCAGCATGTGCGGCAGCGAAACGCGTGGCGAAACTTTCGTCGGCCTCGACTAGCCGTTCGAGAAATTCGCTGCCATCGACTTCGCGCAATTCAGCGGGCACGAGACTTTCGACATCGACATCGGCCACTTCCATCTGCAAGCCAATTTCTCGCGCGAGAATCACGAGTTTGCGCGCGACGTCGCGACCGTTCAGATCGTCGCGCGGATCGGGTTCGGTATAACCCGCGGCGCGCGCTTCCTGCACGAGCGTGGAGAACGGCACGCTGCCGTCGAAACGATTGAACAGATAGGCAAGCGTACCGGAAAAAATGCCTTCGATCGAAATGATTTCATCGCCGGTATCGAGCAGATCGCGCAAGGTCTGCACGATCGGCAGGCCGGCGCCGACCGTGGCTTCGTAACGGAAACGCGTGCCGTGCGATGACGCCGCACGGATCGCCTTGTAGCGTGCGAGCGGGCCACTGCCAGCGTGTTTGTTCGGTGTCACCACATGAATGCCCGCGCCAATCCAGCGCGCGTAATGTTCGGCGACATCGCCGCTTGCGGAACAATCGATGATCGCTGCATGTGGCAGATGATTGGCGAGCACGTGATCGGCGAAACGCGTGAGATCGGTAGCCGTGCCTTGCGCATCGAGCCGCTCGCGCCAGTCTTGCGGCAGGATGCTCGCGTCGTCGAGCAACATGCTCGCGCTGCTCGCCACAGCACGCAGACGCAGGTCGAGATTGGCTGTGCGCAACAGATGTTCGCGCACTTGCGCGAGCTGCGCGAGAAACGCGCGCCCGACCTGGCCCGGCCCGACCACGCCGATCGAAATGGTTTGCGGCGACAGATAAAATCCGGCGTGCGCGGCACGCAACGCACGCGCGGCGTCGCCGCTTTCGATCGCGACCGAGATATTTCGCTCAGATGCACCTTGCGCAATCGCACGGATATTGACGCCGCTGCGCGCAAGCGTGCCGAACAAACGTGCAGCGACGCCCGGTGTGCCGGTCATGCCATCGCCGACGATCGCGAGCACGCTGATGCTTGGCGTGGCGTTAATGCTTTGCAATTGGCCGCGCGCGAGCTCGTGGATGAATTCCTCATTGAGCGCGTGTACGGCGATGTCGACTTGTTTCTCCTGTACCACGCAGCAGATCGAATGTTCCGATGATCCTTGCGAGATCATCACGACTGACACTTTTGCAGCACGCAACGCGCCGAATACACGCTGCGCCGTGCCCGGCACGCCAATCATGCCGGCGCCTTCGATGTTGACGATGGCGAGGCCCGGAATCGTGCTGATGCCTTTCACCGCGCTGTCGATACCGGCCTGGCTGCTGATGCACGTGCCGCTGAGTTCGGGCCGGAAGGTATTGCGGATATAAACTGGAATATTGCGCGCGATCGCCGGTGCCATCGTCTGCGGATGGATTACTTTGGCGCCGAAATACGCGAGCTCGCAGGCTTCGTGATACGACAGTTGCGGCAACAGTACGGCTTCGGGAACGAGCCGCGGATCGGCGGAAAGCACACCATCGACATCGGTCCAGATATGGATTTCGTCGGCATGAAACAGCGCGCCGAAAATCGCGCCGGAATAATCGCTGCCGTTGCGCCCGAGCGTGGTGATGCGGTTGTGCACATCGCGCGCAACGAAGCCGCTAACCACCACGCGCATTTGCGGATGACGCACGCGCCATTCGGCGAGTTTGCTCGCGCTTTGATCCCAATCGACCGCGACGCCGAGATCCTCGTGGCGCACCACCAGCACATCACGGGCGTCGAGCAACGCATAGTCGATGCCGTTGGCATTCAAGTGTGCGGCGACGATGCGTGAGGAAAAAATTTCGCCGAGGCCCTGGATCAGTTCGAGTGCTTCGGCGGCAGGGCTGCCGAGCAAGGCCAGTGCGTGCAGCAGATCGGCGAGTTCGGCAAAACGTTCGGCGAGCCAGTCCTGTTCGCTGCGCGCCTGCGCGCCGAGCAAGGCGCGCGCGGCATCTTCGTGACGTTTCTTGAGCGCATTCCACGCATGGCGCCAGTAGCCGTCGTTGCGCGCGGCGGCGTGGGCGAGTTCGATCAGTGCGTCGGTCACACCCTGCATCGCGGAAACCACGATCACCTGACCGGCATCGTTGCGCGCGCGCATGATGTCGGCGACGGTACGAATACGCTCGGCATTGGCCAGGCTTGATCCGCCGAACTTGTGCGCGATCCAGCCGCTGCCGGCGGGCTTGTGCAAGGCCGCATTGACCGATTCGCTGCTGGGATTTTTTATAACGCTGACGCTCATTCAGGGCTCCGGTTGGAAACCCCGCACCCTCATCGAAAGCGGACTGCCCGCATCCTGATCAGGGTGCGCGGCGGTGTGTCTTTTCAGTTACGCACGCCGCTCCGCACCACACATAATAGTTGTGGCGGAAGTCATGATCGTGCGAATGAAAAAAGATGGCGACATATCCGCAGTGGATAACAGCGGATACATGGCTGTCAAGAGGGTCGGCGATTTATTGACGCAATTCACTGCGGCAGCAGCGGCATCAGGCGATCGTGCAACAGCGTTTTGCGCCAGCCTTCCAGTGCGTGCGGCCACACGCCATCCAACACTAGCGCTTCGAGATGCTTGCGTGCGCACAGCAGGCCTTCGGGCAGATTCAGTTCGCCGGCGATGGCGACGACGGTTTCTTTCATCGTCGTCACCGCGCGTTTTTGCGCGTTGCTCGGCACCGATGGCACGGCGTGTGTCGCTGCGATTTCTTCAATGCTGAGTGGGCGTTGCAACTCATGCAGCAACGCGTTGCGCTGCTCGCTGCGCAATGCGCGCTGGCCGCGCGTGCGTTGCATCAGTTCATCGGCATTCTGCGGCGGTTTGTGCGCAAGGTCGGCGGCATGGGTTTCGTCGAGCAGCCAAGTGCGCGGACAATCGATCAGTCGCACCGTGTTTTCGCGCCACAGCAGAATACGTCGCAGCAGCGCTTGTTGTTCGATCGGCCAGTGCGCCGCAAAACGTACCGAACGTTGCGGCTGCGGATCACCCTCGCGATGGCAGACGCGCTCGATCATGCGTCGGCAATCTTCCGCGAGCCACGCGCTGCGTCCGAGTTCGTCGAGCTTCGTGGCGAGCTGCGCGTGAATCGGCATCAGGTGCTCGACATCTTGCGCGGCATATTCGAGTTGCTGTGCGCTGAGCGGACGCTTGAGCCAGTCCGAGCGCGTTTCGGCCTTGGGCACATCGATGCCGATCAACAAGGCGACCAGCTTCTGGTAACTCAAGCCGAAACCAAGCCCGGTCATGCTCGCGGCGATCTGCGTATCGAACAACAGTGCCGGGCCGTTGGGTAGCAAGGGCGCCAGCGCTTCGAGATCTTCGCTCGCGCTGTGCATCACGGTTAGCGTGCCGGCATCAGCGAGGTGCGTCGCGAACGGCGTCATCGCACCGAGTGCCGGCGCGTCGAGCAAAACGATATCGCCATCAACGCAGGCTTGCACGAGCGCCAGACGCGGTGCAAACGTATTGATGCGCATGAACTCGGTATCCAGCGCGACGCTGCTGCGCGGTTGCCACTGTGCGAGGTGGCGATCGAGATCGGTTTGCTGCGTAATCCAGGTGAACAATGCGTGGCTCCGTTGGCCGGGCGAAAGCGCGCGGAACCTGTACAGAAGCGCAAGGTCAACAATCGTGATCGCACGCGGGGTAACAGCGGGGGATCAAAGCGGTTGCGGTAGCTGTGCGCCTGGCCTAAGGTTCTGACTGGCGCTGGTCTGCGTATTATATGCCATCCGGATTGATCGCTCCGTCGTTGCCGTCCACCGAACCCGCCCTTGTAAAAACCCATGCCCGGAACCGAAGTCGTACGCAAACAAACCACGCTCGGCGGCGCTGCGGGCATCGCCTTGCTGGTATTTGCGCTGGTATATCGTTTTTTCCCCGGCTGGATTCACATCACCCCGGCGATGCAGCAACGCGCGGATGTCGATGTCACGCATGCACCGCGTTTGCCGACAACGGCGATCAAGGCGCGCAATCCCACGATCGACGCCGGCCGTGCAACGCTGGCCGCGGATGCCGAATACGGTCCACCCGCACCTATGTCCGCTGATAGCGAATTTGTGCAACCAGCGGAAACCGGCGCGTTGACGATGGGTCCACCCGCGCCCGAAGTGCCGACCACCAAGGCGATTGCAGCGATGCTGAAAAAGGCCAATCAGGCGCTAGATGCAGGGCATTTGATTGCGCCGCGTGACAACAATGCGCTGGCCTTGTTCGAGCAGGCGTTGGCGGCCGACAGCAACAATGTGGCGGCCAAATCCGGCTTGGAAAAAGTGCGCGATAGTCTGAACGAACAGGCCGCTGCCGCGCTCGATCATGGCGATATCGGCGAATCCGAAAAACTGATTTCCGCGTTGCAGGCCGTGCCGGGCGACACGCCGGAACTGGACGCGTTGAACGAGCGCCTGAAGGTGTTGCGCATTGTCACGCCGATGCTGACCGAGGCCGCTGATCTGTTGCGGCAGGGGCATGCGATCACGCCCGCGGATGCAAGCGCGCTTGGCGTGTATCGACGCGTGCTCGAACACGATCCCGTCAATAAACTCGCCGATCAGGGCCTGGCGCAGATCGAGCGCGATTATCTTGATCGCGCATTGGCTGCGGCTGCACAGGATGATTTCGCGGGCGCCGAAAAAGTGCTCGCCGATGCGGCGCCGATACGCCTCGGGTCGCAATCGCTGCTCGATACGCATAGTCGTATCGAAGGTTTGCGCCAGCAGCGTGCGGGCAGTGTGCTGGAGCAAGCGCGTTCGGCGCTGGATTCGGGCAATCCGGACATGGCCGAGCAGTTGTCGAAGCGTGCGCTGGCGTTGAGTCCCGACGTGCCCGGCATCGACGAGTTCAATCAGAAGCTCAGCAACGCGCGGTTGTACGCGAGCCTCGCGCCGGGCCAGCTCGTGCGCGACAAATACCTTGATCGCAGTGGCAATGCGCCGGAACTGGTGGTGATCCCGACCGGCAGTTTTCTGATGGGTTCGCCGAATGATGAGAATGGTCATCGCGCCAGCGAAGAACCGCAACGCGAGGTGCGTATCAGCGTCGGTTTTGCGCTCAGCGCGACCGAAGTATCGGTCGGCGAATTTCGCGAATTCGTCAAGGCCAGCGCGTATGTAAGCGATGCCGAAAAGTCCGGCGGCTCCAGTGTCTACGATGAAGCCAGTGGGCGCATGATCGACGCGCGCGGCGTGAGTTGGCAGCAGGATTATCACGGTGAAACAGCCAGCGAGCGCCTGCCCGTGATTCACGTTTCGTGGAACGACGCACAAGCCTACGCCGTGTGGCTTAGCGAGCGCACCGGCAAACATTATCGGCTGCCGAGCGAAACCGAGTTCGAGTACGCTTTGCGCGCCGGTACAAAATCACGTTACTGGTGGGGCGTGGATACGCCGCTGAAAGTGCTGGCGAATGTCACCGGCGATGGCGATCGCTCGCCGTCGAAACGCGGCTGGAGCAACGCCTTCAGCCACTACACCGATGGTTATTGGGGGCCGGCGCCGATCCGCAGTTTTTCCGCCAATCCGTTCGGGCTTTACGACATCGACGGCAACGTCTCGGAGTGGGTCGAGGATTGCTGGCACGACAACTACACGCGCGCGCCGAGCGACAGTCGCGCGTGGGTCAATCCCGGTTGCGAGAGCCACGTCGTGCGCGGCGGTTCATGGGGCAGCGCGCCGGATCAGGTGCGTTCGGCGTATCGCATTCAGGCCGCGGCGAACACGCGCAGTGCGCGCGTCGGAATTCGCTTGGCGCGCGATTTATAAAATTCTGGCGACGCAAGAGAACGCGGTTTTACGCGCGATATCGCGAAGGCAATTTCAATATTGGGTGCGGATGGATAATACTCATCAGACTGCGATCGGCATAAGGATGCCAGCATGAACAACGATGATGAAATCCTGCAGCGCTTGGAAACGCTGAATGCGATCGGTGTGGCTTTGTCGTCCGAGCGCGATATCGACAGTCTGCTTGAACGCATCCTCGAAGCCGCCCGCGATTTCGCCCACGCCGATGGCGGCACCTTGTATCGCGTGCGTGATCGGCAACTGGTTTTCGAAGTGGTGCGCAACGATACGCTCGGACTGGTGCTCGGCGGCAAGCAGGGTCAGCCAATCAATTTCGCGCCGCTGCCGTTGTACGCCGAGGATGGCAGCAGCAACGATACGACAGTCGTTGCACACGCGGCATTGTGCGGCAAAACGGTGAATATTGCGGATGCATACGCCGCGCTCAGTTTCGATTTTTCCGGCACCTACGCGTTTGATCGCGACACCGGCTATCGTTCGCAATCTTTCCTCACAGTGCCGATGAAGGATCATGCCGGTAACGTGATCGGCGTGCTGCAATTGATCAATGCCAAGCGTGCCAACGGCGCCGTGCGGGCGTTTTCATCAAGCGATCAGCAACTCGTCGAATCGCTCGCATCGCAAGCCGCCATCGCGTTGAACAATCGTCAGCTGATCGAACAACTCGAGGTACTGTTCGAGTCACTGATCAGCCTGATCAACAATGCGATCGATGAAAAATCGCCTTACACCGGCGGCCATTGCGATCGCGTGCCGATCCTGACGATGTTGCTTGCCGCGGCGGCGGAGCGTTGCAACATTGGGCCGCTCGCGGATTTCCGCATGAGCGACGCCGACCGCTACGAACTCAAGATTGCCGGCTTGCTGCACGATTGCGGCAAGATCACCACGCCGGTACATGTGATCGACAAGGCGACCAAACTCGAAACCTTGTTCGACCGCATCGCGCTGGTCGACACGCGCTTCGAAGTATTGCTGCGCGATGCCGAAATCGCGCATCTCAAAGGTGAGCTCGATAGCCACGCTTATGCACAACGCCGCCAGCAACTTTGCGCCGATCGCGAACTCGTGCATCGCTGCAACACCGGCGGCGAATTCATGGACGACACACAGATACAGGCGATCACTGCGATCGCGAAAAAATCTTGGCGCACGCAGGATGGAAAAACGGCGCCGTTGTTGTCCGATGAAGAAGTCGAAAATCTCTGTGTGCGTCGCGGCACGCTGACGTCTGCCGAGCGCGAGATCATCAATCACCATATCGTGGTCACGATCGAGATGCTCGAAGCCTTGCCATGGCCAACGCATCTGCGCCGCGTGCCCGAATACGCCGGCGGTCATCATGAGCGCATGGACGGCAAGGGTTATCCGAAAGGACTTAAACGCGAGCAGATGAGCATCCCCGCACGCGTGATGGGCATCGCCGATATTTTCGAGGCGCTGACCGCGCGCGATCGTCCGTACAAACCGGCCAAGTCGCTGTCCGAATCGTTGTCTATTCTCGGCGAAATGAAACGCGACGGACATATCGATCCAGACCTGTTCGATGTGCTCCTGCGCGAGCGGGTATACCTCGAGTATGCAAGTCGGTATCTCGATCCAGACAAGATCGATCGTATCGACTGGAAAAGTATTCCGGGCATCAGCCCCGAGTTTGCGGCAGAGCTTGCCACAAGCGATCCGCAACGGAGGCAATGATCTTGTACATCGCCCAGACTCGAAAAAATTCGTGTGTTCGCCGTTTTCAGGCGAAAGGACAGCGTCAGACCGATCAATTTCTTTTTGACACTGCTGGTCGTACATGCTCGGAAATATTCATTGCACCGCACTTCTGGCGGATCAGCTGGCGCAACGACTATGCAAGGCGCAGACGTGCTTGCTGCTGATTTTCAAACAAGCATGGGTAGCAACGACACCATTGTCGTCGCTACTCATGCATTTTTCAGTGCGCGGCTGGTAGCGCCGGGATGTGCGCCGAGTCCGGTTTGTCGTCGTCTTCCTCGGCATGCTTGTGATGATCAGCCGCGAGCAATAAATACATTGCCGGCACCACGAACAACGTGAACAAGGTGCCGATGGTCAGGCCGCTGGCGATGACCAGGCCCATGTTGAAACGCGACACCGCACCCGCGCCACTGGCGATGATCAACGGCATCACACCGAGCACCATTGCCGCCGTAGTCATGAGGATGGGGCGCAGACGAATGCCGGTGGCTTCCTCGATTGCTTCGCGTTTTGATTTGCCTTCTGCCTGCAAGCCGTTGGCGAACTCCACGATCAGAATGCCGTGTTTGCTGATCAATCCCATCAACGTTACCAAGCCCACCTGCGTGTAGATATTCAGGCTGGCGCCGCCGATGCCGAGGCTGATGAAAATCAATGCGCCGGCAATCGACATAGGTACCGAGATCAGGATGATGATCGGATCACGGAAGCTCTCGAACTGCGCTGCGAGCGCGAGGAAGATGATGATCAGCGCAAAAATAAACGTGGTGACGAAGCCGCTGGATTCTTGCTGGAACTGGCGCGACGGTCCGGCGTAATCCACCGAATATCCCTGTGGCAAAGTGCGCGCCGCCAGATCCTTCAGATAGTCCAGTGCCTCACCCGACGACACGCCCGGAAACGGCATGCCGGCAAACGTTGTGGCATTCAACTGCTGGAAATGATTCAGCGATTGCGGCACGGTTTTGGTGGTGACGTGGGCAATCGTCGAGAACGGAATCGAGCTGCCGTCGCCGGCGCGCAGGTAATAGTTGGTCAGCTGATCGGTGTTGAGTCGATACTGCTGCTGCACCTGCGGAATGACCTTGTACGATCGCCCGGCCATGCTGAAATAATTCACATAACCGCCGCCCAGCATCGAGGCCAGTGCATTACCGACATCGCGCATCGACAAGCCCAACTGCGTGGTTTTATCACGATCAATTTCCACTTGCGATTGCGGCTGGTCGATCTTGAGATCGCTGTCGATGAAGATGAAGCGGCCACTCTTCTGCGCTTCCTGCAGAAACTGTTCGGCGACGCCGTTGAGATTGGCAAACGATTCAGTGGTGCCGATCACGAACTGCACTGGCAAGCCGTTACTGCCCGGCAGCGGCGGTGGCTGGAATACCTGGATGCGCGAACCGGCGATCTGCGAAAGATCGTTCTGGATTTTGGGCTGGAGTTCGCTGGCCGTGGCTTTGCGCGCATCCCAAGATTTGAGCACCATGCCGGCGATGGATTGACCGGGCGCATCGATCTGGAAAACGTGATCCATCTCGTCGTATTTCTTGAACGAGTCGTACACCGCGCGTGAATAGAGCTGACGCTGTTGCAAGGTCGAGTTCGGTGCCGAGCTCGAAAACGCGAGGACGATGCCCTGATCTTCCTGCGGCGCCAGTTCGCTTTTCGCGCCGCCATAGAGGAAATAAATACTGCCGAGAATGATCAGCGCGAACACCACCGTGACCGGCAGGAAATTCAGACTGCCGTGCAGCATGCGTTGATACGGGCGGCGGATTTCCTCGAAGCGCCGGTCGATGAAATCGGTCAGGCGTTC
>JAYVTP010000038.1:0-6450 GCA_043788685.1 Pseudolysobacter sp.
GAATTCATGCTGATACCACCGCCCGAATCGGCACGGTTGGAATCGACGCTGGTGGTATCGAGCGTGAGTGCCCCGGAACCGAAGAAAAAAATCCCGCCGCCCTTGCCCGAGCTACCGAGATTGGCGCCGGTGATGTCGAGATATTGCAGCGTAACAGTGCTGTTACCGATGATCGAAATTACACTCGCGCCAAGCGTGCTGGAACCCGTGAGTGTGCGCAACGGTGCGATCGGCACGGCACCGCCGCCGCCGTTTGCATTCTCCACGCCACAGGCGCTGGCACTGCCGATCAGTGACAGCGATTGGCCCGAGATCACGAGATGCTGGCCGGTGTAATTGCGTTCGCCGGTGATGTAGATCCTGGTGCCCGGGCAGGTCACTGCATTGATGGCGGACTGGATATCGTTGTCGGTGCATTTGTTGTCGCTGGTCGTATTGCCGACATAGCGCGGCTGTGGCGGCACATTGACAGGACACACAGCGCGTGCCTGTTGCAGGCCGATCAGACACATGCAAAAAATCAACAGCGGCATTCGCAGGATCACAAACATCGATAATTCCTCAAGCAGACGCAACATTGCGTGCACATAGGTCGAGGAACGGAATCCGGCGACTCGCAGCGCCATCTATCGGTATTGTTGCGTTGCCACTTTCGTGTCACTCGAAACCGTTGGCGAAAATTCGGTCGAGCACACCACCGAGCTGATATTCATACGCGCCGAGATCGCGTATGCCGGCGGAATTGGCGATACCGGGAATATCCACTACCCGCGGTTGACGATCAAAATCGCCGCTGCTGCCATCCAAACCGGTGGGTGCAAAATCGATCGCTGGCGAACCCGATAGCAAGTGGTAATCGCCAGCGGCGCTGTTGACGAAATCCGGATCGGTATACAGCACGGTGGTATCGGTCGCGAATTTCGGGCCGTTCAAAAGCAGGTATTGCGCGACGAGCGCGGCTGCAGGTGTCAGCACGCGTATCGATTCGTGGACGATGCTGCGCTTTAGTGTGAGACCGGTGTCGTAGCCAAAAACGGTGTCGGTGGGCGCGGCAATATTGTCGTTCGCAAACGTGCAGCCATCGAAAGTTGCCGGAGCGCCTTGCAGCGAAACCAGCGCGTTCGATACGGTGTTGTGGTCGATCAGGCAATTGCTCAAAACGACATTGATGCCGGTCGCGGAATTGCTGCGTATGACGCTCGCGCCGGTGTTCTGCGACAGGCGCACACGTTGTGCGTTGATGCTGGCAGCACCGATAAAATCGATCGTTGCGGGGATCGTCTGTGCACTGCCGGAAGCGGCGAAATTTTGCGCGATCAGATTGCAGTTGCTGGCGCTCGAATCACAGTGCACGCCACCGAGTGCGGCAACGTTGGCGAAACTGCATTGGCTATCTGCATCGGGGTTGATCAGCAAACGACCACCACCGTTGAGATAGATCGCGCTCCCATATTGGCCGGAGCTGTTGGTGGTCAGCGCGGCATCGATCAGGCAGGCGCTGGCATGCGTCGAGCCGCCGCCGGAGAGATAAATGCCGCCGCCGAAAATGGTAGCGGTATTGCTGTTGAGCGCGGTCGGAAATGCCGCATTGGTACTGAACAGGCGCAACATGCTGTCGCCATCGCTTGATGTGACAACCGCGATGCCGCCGCCGTAATCGGCATGATTGGTGTGGATCGATGCAGCGGGCAGGGCGATATCGGCGAACGCATTGCCAGAGTAGAAAATGCCACCGCCGGTACCGGCGTGTGCCGGGCTCACCACGGAATTATCGTGGATTAATACATCGCCGGGTACGGTTGCGACGGCGAGCAAATGTGTTGCTCCAGAGGCGAAGATGCCACCACCGAACACGGCGGCCTGATTCGAAGAAATGTCGGTGGCAATACCAGTGGTGCTGGCGAGTGCAAATTCGACGTTGCCGATCGCCGAGCTCAAAACACTCACACCGCCGCCCGCATAATCGGCCACATTGTCACGGATGCTCGCGCCATCGAGGCGCAAGCTACCGCTGCCGAAAAATGCCACGCCGCCACCGGCATCGCCGTGATTGGCATGAACTTCGACGTTTTGCAGAGTCAGTGATCCGGTGCCGTTGAACGTCACACCGCCCGCGCTGGCGACGGTTCGACTCAGCGAATGGCCACCGCTGATTTCGAGATTCAACAGTGCGACGTTGCTGTTGCCGCTGATATCGATCACGTCCACAGCTTGATTTGCACTGCCGTCGATTTTCACTCTGGCAAGCGCCGCGGGAGCAGCGTTTGCACCAGTGCTTATGCTGCCGCTGGTATTGTTTATTCCGCAGTTGCCGGTGTTGCCGATCAGCGTGAGCGATCGGTCGGTGATAATCAGATGTTCGGTCCACGTCGGCCTGCCGCTGATGACGATATTCGGCGAGCACGTTGGCGTGGTGGGAACCGCGTTGATCGCTGCCTGGATCGTGGCGTAATTGCACTTGTTGTCGCTGCCGACATACAACGTCGGATGCACGCCGCCGATGCAACTCGCCTGCGCGTCATGGCCAAACAAGCACGCAACTGCTGCGATACAAATCAAACGCGAAATAGGCAGCATGATGATTCCCGAGCGCCTGCTAACGCATGGCTTGTTTCGAGGAACGAAATCCAATGACCGACAGCGACATTGCTGATCGCGAAATAATTCCATCGTCGCGACAACGATCAGCGCACCAGCGATACCGCGTCGCCAAATCCATCGCTGAAAATGCGATCGAGAATCGGCTGCGCTTCATACGCGCCGAGATCGTGCGGCGTAGCAGTACGCCCGAGTAGCGGCACTGCTTGATCGCAGGGATTGCCATCAAGGTCATCACCGGCATTGCCGACCGCCATGAAATCGATTGCGGGTGACGCAATGGTATTTCCGTTTTGCCGATAAGCACGCAGGCGATAATTTCCGTGCGCGGCATCGACGAACAGAGGATCACCGCTGACCACGGTGCCGGTATGTGCGGTAAGTGTCGTGATGTCGTTTGACAAAATGTAGTCGATGTTCGAGCCGGAGCTGCTGGGGTGATCCAGCGTGGGTTTGCCAGGCTCGTAGATGATGCTTTTGAGCAAGGTCACATAAGAACTTCCGGTAATTTTGAAAACATGATCGGTCGCGATGCTGTTGTTGGCGAAGGTGGAATTCTCGATATCGAAAAACGCGCTTTCGCCAAGGATCAGTTGTTGCGTGACTTGGTTGTCCGCGACCAGCGAGCTGATCAAATCCGTGATACCGCCATTATTTATCGCGTGTATCACATAGCCACCGTGATTCTGCAGCAGGCTGATATGGCTACCGAACACGCTGGCGCCCGTGCCGGAAAAAACGATCGCATGATTGGTCGGATTGAAAGCCGTGTCCTGCGCGACATTGCCGGACAACCTATTGCACGCGACACCGACCGCACACGCGACCGCGCCGAAACCTGCAAACTGATCGCCACTGCAACCCGCCACCGAGTCGGTGTTAAAATCAGCGATGCCGCCAAAATCCACTCGTTGCGGATCGATGAAGGAATCCAGATAAATCGCAGCACCTTCGGCAGCCGAGTTGCCATCGATGCGAAAGTTGAACGCGCACACTTTCGCGGCCGAGCGTACGCTGGAATTTTGGTAAGGCTTGAGGTAAATCGCGCCGCCGTCGATCGACGCCACGTTGCCTTGGATGTTCACCGGTCGCTGCGCGTTCGTCGTGAACAAATTGACGACGGCGTCCTGATTGGCCGCGCCCGATACGGCCAGCGCGGCGATGCCACCGCCGTACGCCGCGGAGTTGTTTGCGATCACGCCAGCGGTATCTGCGCCGTGCGAATCAACGCCCGGAGAGCCGATGTCCGCATGCGCGGGCCCGACGACATAGAGCCCGCCGCCGTAGCCGTTGTTGGCCTTGTTGGACAGCACCTGAGTCTGGTCGGCGACGATGATCAGATGGGTATCGCCTTCGACGAGAATGCCGCCGCCGGAGATCGTGGCGCTGTTGCTTTCGACATGCGAATTTGCCAGCAAGGTGAGCGTCGCGCTGCCGCTCGGTGCCATCGCGATGCCGCCACCATAGCTGGCCTGATTGGCGAAAATGTTCGAGGTATCCAGCGTGAGCGAACCCGTCCCGCCAAAAAATATGCCGCCGCCGAAACCGGCACGATTGCCACCGCTGATCTGCAGAAACTTCAGCGTGACGTTGCTGTTACCGGTGATCGTGATCACGCTGGCGCTATTTTGACCGGTGCCACTGATCGTCACTTTTGGCGAGGGTATGGCTTGATCGGGGACGTCACCTACGGCGGCGATGCCGGTCGTGCCGCCGACACCGCAGCCGCTGCTGCTGCCGATCAGGTTGAGCGATCGGTTGTCGATGCTCAGATGCTGCGTAGTCCATGCAGTTTCGTTCGTGATCACGATATTCGGCGCGCATGTCGCAGTCGTTGAAACGGCGCTGATCGCGGCCTGGATCGTGGCGTAATCGCACTGGTTGTCACTACCGACATAAATCGTCGGCGGCGGCACGGTCGGCGAACAACTTGCGCTGGCTTGAATCCAGCCGAGCAGGCAGGCGCCGACAAATAGCAAAAATCGCAAGATCGTGAGCATGGGAATCCTCGAACACATCGCAGAAATGTGCTTGTTCCGAGGAACGGAATACAGCGGTTGACGGCGCCATTACCGAGGGAAAAGATTTTTTTCGCCATGATGATGTCAGTGCATCAGCGATACGGCATTGCCCGGCGAATGCTGGTTAAAGGTGGCGCAACCATTCTTCATTGCTGTTAACGTCAGCTTTTAATTTGACGCGGGAACGACGATGCGGATCACTTTCAATGGTGCGGCGGGCGGCGAAGTTACTGGTTCTTGTCACCTGCTCGAAGCGTGCGGCAAGCGCATCCTGCTCGACTGCGGCATGGTTCAGGGCAGTCGCGAAGCCGAGGCGCGCAACCTGGAACCGTTTGCGTTTGATCCTGCGACCATCGATGCGCTGGTGCTAAGCCATGCGCATATCGATCACATCGGTCGCACGCCACTGCTGGTCAAGCGCGGCTTCACCGGACCAATCTTCGCCCAGGCGGCAACCTGCGATCTGCTGCCGATCATGCTAATGGATGCAGCGTCGCTGGCCGAGAATGCGGCGGACTTCGCCAATCGCGATCGCGCCGCCGGCGCGCCTGAAATACAACCTCTTTACACCCGCGACGACGTGGCCGCAGCGCAGCAACTGCTGCGTCCGCTGCCCTATCAAGTGGCCAGTGAAATTTTCCCTGGCGTGACGCTGCGTCTGCACGACGCCGGCCATATTCTGGGCTCGAGCATCCTGGAATTGCGCGCGAGCGAATGCCCACCCAGAACCCTGATTTTTTCCGGTGACATCGGCATGAAAGGCACGCCGATCCTGCGCGATCCGACGCCGGCGCCGGCGGCCGATTTGATTTTGATGGAGTCCACTTACGGCGATCGCAACCACAAGGATCGCGCCGCTACCGTGGCCGAGCTCGGCTCGATTTTCGAGAAGGCACGGGCGGACGGTGGCAACGTTGTGATTCCGGCGTTCGCAGTGGGGCGCAGTCAGGAGCTGCTGTACTGGTTCGCCGAGCACTTCGACGACTGGAACCTTGCCGGCTGGAAAATTTTCCTCGACAGCCCAATGGCTGCCAAGGTGATGGGCGTTTACGACCGGCACACTGAGCTGTTTGACACCGATGCCGCGAAAGTGTGGGCGGGACGGATCAAGCCGTTTGCATTGCCGAACCTTCATGTCAGCACAAGCGTTGACGACAGCAAGGCGATCAATGCCGTGACGGGCGGCGCGATCATCATCGCCGGATCGGGCATGGCCAATGGTGGTCGCGTCCGCCATCACATCGCGAACAATCTCGCCAAGTCAAACGCGCATGTATTGTTCGTCGGCTATCAGGCCGCGGGCACGCTCGGTCGCCTGCTGGTGAATGGTCTGACTCACGTCAAGCTGTTCGGTGCCGACATCACGGTGCGCGCGCAAATTCATACTGTCGGCGGCCTCTCCGCGCACGCCGATCAACAAAATCTGATCGAGTGGTATGCCGCAAGTCCGAACCATCCACCGGTAGCTCTTGTGCATGGCGAGGATTCGGCGCGCAACGCGTTGGCGATGCTTTTGCGCGACCGCTCCGGCACCACTGTCACGCTGCCGCAATCCGGCATGACTCGCGATATATGAGAAAGACCGTGCCACGCCGGCCTTGCTGATGGGCAGCGCATATCTGTCGATGCGCTTGTCACACGATAGAACGTTTGCGCTGCGCGCACCCGCGATGGCATGTGCGGCATTTTTTATCGTATCGAAAAGATTCTAAGCGCTGGTTTCGATGCGCTCCACACGCTGGAATCCGCGTGGCAACAAACCGCCGCGGCCGGCGCGATTGCCGCCGTATTCGACGAGATCGTTCCACTTCAAAATCAGTTTGCGACTGCC
>JAYVTP010000039.1:0-28393 GCA_043788685.1 Pseudolysobacter sp.
GCGCCCTCGGCGATGTCGTCTTTGCTTTCGTCATTTCCGTTCTCCTTGCTTCGATTGAACCACTCAGCAAGGGATACGTTTTTCGGGGGCAAGGTCAGATCTCTACGCATATTCCCAAAAGGAATACGCAGATCGCGTGCTGGCATTCTTCGATAAGAACCTGCGCTGGTCTGAGTGTCACCTATCTTCTGCAAAAAGCAAAACGTATAGCCATCGCGAGCACAACGCATCCGCGATCTGCCTGCCTGCGTAGTACATCGCATGAATTCGATCTATCGCATGATTTCAAAAACCCGGCCAGGACAAGGCTCTGTGCCTTCACCGCAAAATCACTCTCTTGCTGAAACCATTCACGGCTCGGTCAGCCCTGCTCGCCCCTTCGCTGAGACAACTTATGATATCTGAAATCGCTCCCTTGCCATCTGTGTGGCGTCGCGGAATGAGAGCGTTCGTGCGCTGGTTCGATTCCAGCGCGACCAGCAGCGAAAGTATCACCGACGACGCCGCACTCGACCGCATCGATTGGCTGCGCGTGCTGCCGTTCATCGGACTACACTTGGCTTGTGTCGGCGTGATCTGGGTCGGGTTTTCGTGGTTCGCGTTCTGGGTTGCACTCGGTTTGTATGCGATCCGCATGTTTGCGATCACGGCGTTTTATCACCGCTATTTTTCGCACAAGGCGTTCAAGACTTCGCGTGCGATGCAGTTTATTTTCGCGGCGATCGGTTCGATGTGCGTGCAGCGCGGACCGTTGTGGTGGGCATCGCATCATCGCCATCATCATCGTTTTTCCGACACCGAAAAAGATATCCACTCGCCGCATCAGCACGGTTTCCTGTGGAGTCATCTCGGCTGGTTTCTCACGCCGCGCGGGTTTCGCACGGACTGGGATGCGATTCCCGATCTCAAGCGTTATTCCGAACTGCGCTGGCTCGATCGCTTCGACATCCTCGTGCCGATCGCACTCGCCGTCAGTCTGTTCTTTCTCGGTCGTTATCTGCAGCATGCGTATCCCGCGCTCGGCACCAGCGGCCCGCAGCTGCTGATCTGGGGATTTTTCATCTCGACGATGGTGCTGTTCCATGTCACGGTAACGATCAATTCGGTCGCGCATCAGATCGGTACACGACGCTTTGATACCGCCGACAGTAGCCGCAACAATTGGCTGCTGGCGCTGCTGACGTTCGGCGAAGGCTGGCACAATAATCATCATTATTTTCCGGGCGCGGCGCGACAGGGATTTCGCTGGTGGGAGTTTGATCTCACCTATTATTTGCTCCGCACGCTGGCGTTTTTTGGCCTCGTCTGGGATCTGAAACCGGTGCCGATTCATCTCAAACGCGCGCGCTGACCGTGCAAATCGCGGTCGTCGGCTCAGGCATTTCCGGACTTGCCTCGGCATGGCTGTTGAGCCGCCAGCATGACGTGGTTTTGTTTGAAGCCGGCGATTACCTCGGTGGACACACGCATAGCCACAATATCGAAATCGCCGACAAGACTTACGCGGTGGATACCGGCTTCATCGTTTTCAATCCGCCGCATTATCCGTTGCTGCAAAAAATGTTTGTCGAGCTCGGTGTCGAATCGCAGCCGACGACGATGAGTTTTGCCGTGCGCGATGAACGCAGCGGCCTCGAATACAACGCGAACAATCTGGATACGTTATTTTGCCAGCGCCGCAATCTTGTATCGCCGCGTTTCCTCGGCATGGTGCGCGACATTCTGCGTTTTTATCGCGAGGCACCTGCGCTGCTCGCACTCGATGCATCGGATTTCAGCATCGGCGATTATCTTGCCGAGCGCAGCTACAGCGCTTCGTTTCGCGATCTGCATCTAGTGCCGATGGCATCGGCGTTATGGTCGTCACCGCCAGATCAGATACTGAAATTTCCGGTGAAATATCTGGTGCAATTCATGACCAATCACCAGATGTTGCAGATCAGCAATCGCCCGCAATGGCGTGTCATCAAAGGCGGTTCGCAGAGTTATGTGCGGGCGATGACCGCAAGCTGGAAAGTGCCGGCGCGCACGAATTGCGCGGTCACGGCAATTCGGCGCGACAGCGGAGGCGTGCAGATCGATAGCAGCGCCGGCACCGAACGTTTTGATCAGGTCGTACTCGCGTGTCATAGCGATCAGGCGCTGAAGCTTCTGGCCGATGCCAGCGAGCGTGAGCAATCGATACTCGGCGCGATGCCATATCAAACCAACGAAACCGTGCTGCATACCGACGAGCGTATGTTGCCGCGGCAACGCAAGGCGTGGGCGGCGTGGAACGCGACGATTCCGCAACATGCCGACGACAATTGCACGGTGACGTATTGCATGAGTCTGCTGCAATCGCTGAATGCACCAGTCACGTTTTGCACGACGCTGAATCGCACCGCACAAATCGATCCGGACAAGATTCTGCGACGCATGTCTTATCAGCATCCGGTCTATAGCCCGGCTTCAGTCGCGGCGCAAACGCGCAAGGCTGAAATCCAAGGCAGCAATCGCACTTGGTTCTGCGGCGCGTATTGGGGCTGGGGATTTCACGAAGACGGCATGCGCAGTGCAGTGGATGTGACTAACGCGCTCGGGATTCGCTGGTCATGAACGCATTGCAGCAAGCGCCGGATTTGAGCGCGATAGCCGCCGCCGGAACCACTACTGCCCCGGGAACGACTTTCGCCAGTGCGATCTACCAAGGCTGGGTGCGGCATCGTCGCTACAAGCCACACGCGCATGATTTCAGCTACAAGATGTGCATGCTGTATATCGATCTGGCCGAGCTTGGTCAGCTATTTTTGCAAAGTCGATTCTGGTCGGTCGGGGAAAAAAATCTTGCCGAGTTTCGTCGCAGTGATTATCTCGGGCCGGCCGAAATTCCGCTCGATCAGGCCGTGCGCGAACGTGTCTTTGCGGCTACGGGAAATACGCCACGCGGGCCCATCCGACTGCTCACGCATTTGCGTTATTTCGGTCACTGCTTCAATCCGGTGAGTTTTTATTATTGTTTCGCCGAAGATGGTCAGACGCTGCAAACCATCGTCGCCGAAATCACCAATACGCCCTGGAAAGAACGCCATGCGTATGTGCTGGATGTGCTCCAGGCGGAGCAACATCGCAACGTCTTAGGCTGGAATTTCGCCAAGGCATTTCACGTCTCGCCGTTCATGCCGATGCAACGCGATTATCGTTGGCGCTTCAGTATTCCAGACAACGCACTACGCGTGCACATGGATGTATTGAAAGACGGCGCATCCGATTTCGACGCCACCCTCGTACTTGAAAGAAAGCCGCTGAACGCAAAAAACCTGACACGTTGTCTGCTACGTTTTCCGCTGATGACGATGAAGATCGTCGCCGCAATCCACTGGCAGGCTTTCGTCATCTTTCTTCGACGTAACCCGGTTTATTCTCATTCTGCGTCTGCCCCCGCACCGAATCACAGTGATCGCAAACCATGAACAGCCACGTCGCCAATGCCGACAAATTCGAACTAGCGACAACTCCGGGTACGCTCGTGCGATTGCTGCGCACGCGTCTGCTTAAACAGATGGCGGCGTTGCTGGATTGTCAGCTAACGATCAGCGATGCACTCGGCAGCACCACCTTGGGCACCCCGGCAGTACGCGCCGAAAATACCTTGCACGCACAAATCAACGTACTCGATGGAGAGTTCTATCGCAGTGTTGCCGCCAACGGCAGTGTCGGCGCGGGCGAATCGTATATGGACGGCCAATGGCATTGCGACGATCTGACCACGCTGATGCGTATTCTCGTGCGCAATCGCGATCTGCTCGACGCGATGGATTCCGGTCTGGCCAGACTCGGTGGCATGGTCATGCGCGCCTGGCACAGTTTCCGCCGCAACACGCGCGCCGGCAGCCGTCGCAACATCGCGGCGCATTACGATCTGGGCAACGATTTGTTCCGGCTTTTCCTCGATGAAAACATGATGTACTCGTCGGCGATTTACGCCTCGCCCGATGAAACGCTCGAAGTCGCATCGACGCGCAAGCTCGACCGCATCTGCCAGAAACTGGCGCTGAGTGCGAGTGATCATGTCGTCGAAATCGGCACCGGCTGGGGCGGGTTCGCCCTGCACGCGGCCAGACATTACGGCTGTCGCGTGACCACGACGACGATCTCGCAGGAGCAGTTCGATCTTGCCTCGAAACGTGTACAGGCCGCCGGACTTGCCGATCGCGTGACTTTGTTGCTCAAGGACTATCGCGATCTCGAAGGCAGTTACGACAAGCTCGTGTCGATCGAGATGATCGAGGCCATCGGCCATCAATATCTCGATACCTATTTCGCCAAGATCGGCAGCTTGCTCAAGGACGATGGCCTGGCCTTGATCCAAGCCATCACGATCGAAGACTATCGTTACCAGCAGGCGCTGACGGCCGTCGATTTCATCAAGCGACATATCTTTCCGGGCAGCTTCATTCCATCGATCAGCGTCATGCTCAGCGCGGTGGCGCAAAGCAGCGACATGAAACTCAGCAACCTTGAAGATATCGGTCCGAGCTATGCGCTCACGCTTGCGGCATGGCGCAAGCGATTTTTCGAGCGCTTGCCGGAGGTGCGCGCGCTCGGTTATCCCGAACGTTTCGTGCGCATGTGGGAATTCTATCTGTGCTACTGCGAAGGCGGTTTCCACGAACGTTCGATCGGTGACGTGCACATGCTGCTCGCCAAACCGCGTTCGTCGCGCGCGCAATATTTGCCGGACCTGCCAACCGCGCCATGAAAACCCTGCTCAACGTGGCGTTGTATCAACTGACGTGGCTGGCCGCCGTCGGTGGCGCAGGTCACGGCTATTGGTGGAGCGGCGCGTTGATGCTGCTGATATTTGCCGCGATCCAATTACCGCAAAGCGCGACCCGAATCGCCGATATTCAACTGCTGCTGATTGCTGCCGTACTCGGTTTTGCCATCGACTCGAGCTTGGCCACATCTGGCGTATTAATCTATGCCACCGCGGTGCCATGGCCACATCTGGCGCCGCTGTGGATCGTCGTATTGTGGATGAGTTTTTCATTGACGATGAATCACTCGTTGGCGTTCTTGCGCACGCGTCCGATACTCGCTGCGGCGTTCGGCGGCATCGGTGGACCGTTGGCTTATTGGGCGGCGCAACGCGGTTTGGGCGCAGTCAGTTTTGCTGGAAATTATTTGTATGCATTGTTGCTACTGGCGGTGATTTGGGCATTTGTCACGCCACTGCTGTGCACACTGGCATCGCTGCTGGTGAACCGCCAACTGGTAGATGAAATGCATGACGCAGGCGCACGCTGATGGAACTCTGGCCAATCGAGGTCGTCGTCCTTGCAACCAGCGTAGCGATGTTGTTCGGCTGGCTGCTGCAGCGGCGCACGCACAACGCCGGCATCGTCGATGTGATCTGGGCGGCGTGCATGAGCGCCAGCGCGATGTTCTATGCAGCGATCGGCGATGGCGCGCTGGTGCCACGTTTTGCGGTCGCAATGCTCGGCGGCTTCTGGGGTTTCCGCCTTGCGTTGCATCTGCTGTCGCGGGTATTGCACGAAGACGAAGATGGCCGTTATCAATCTTTGCGCGAACATTGGCGCGGCCATCAAGGCAAATTTTTTGCGTTTTTCCAAGGGCAGGCGATTCTGACGGTGCTTTTCTCACTGCCTTTTTATGCGGTGAGTGCAAATCCGTCGAATCATATTTCTCTCGTCTGCCTGGTCGGCATCTTGATCTGGTTTGTCAGCGTCGGCGGTGAAAGTGTGGCCGACATGCAACTCGCCAACTTTCGCAAGGATTCGCGCAATCGCGGCAAAACCTGTCGCGAAGGTTTGTGGCGCTATTCGCGCCATCCGAATTACTTTTTCGAGTGGACGCACTGGTTCAGTTATGTGCTGCTCGCCCATGGTGCGGTGTTTTCGATTTGGTCACTGAGTTTGCTCGGACCCATCCTCATGCTGATTTCGCTGTGCTGGGTCACCGGAATTCCGTTCGTCGAGCGCCAGGCCTTGCGCAGCCGCGGCGAGGACTATCGGCAATATCAGCGTGAGACTAGCGTCTTTATCCCATGGTTTCCTGGCGCGCCTGGCGGCTGAATCTGTCAGCTCGAATTCGATTATCGCCAGATTTCATTTATCGCTTTATCTAAATCCATACGTTCGAGGTTTTCATGAGCACGACGCTTGCCAACGATTTGCCTGCGACCGAACCGAGTCGTTTTTCCGCCCTCGCCTTGTGCGAGCGCGGTCTGGTTCCGGATGTATTGACGCGCTTGGGCATCCGCCGTCTTTGTACGGATCGCTTGCGTCTTGAGCGCGCCGGTGATCTGGAAGGCGCACATGCCTTGTTCCAGTCGCGCATCGCCGAATTGCGGCAGAGTCCGATCGCGATTCATGTCGATGCGGCGAATGCGCAGCACTATGAATTGCCGCCCGCGTTTTTTCAGTTATGCCTCGGCAAGCGCCTGAAATACAGCTCGTGTTATTTCCCGCGCGGCGATGAAACGCTGGAGCAGGCCGAGGAAGCGATGCTGGCCTTGTATTGCGAGCGCGCCGAGCTCCTCAATGGTCAGCATATTCTCGAACTCGGCTGCGGCTGGGGTTCGCTGACCTTGTGGATGGCCGAGCATTATCCGAACGCGCGTATCACCGCTGTATCGAACTCACGACCGCAGCGCGAATTCATCGAAGCATGTTGTCGCGAGCGCGGTTTTGCGAATGTGCGAATCATCACCCAGGACGTGAACCAGTTGCAGTTGGACGAACAACAGTTTGATCGCACGGTTTCGATCGAGATGTTCGAGCACATGCGCAATTACCAAACCTTGCTCGAACGTGTCGCGAGCTGGCTCAAGCCCGGCGGCAAATTGTTCGTACATATTTTCTGCCATCGCGAATTGATGTATCCGTTCGATACCGACGGCGACAATGACTGGATGGCGCGCTATTTTTTCACCGGCGGACTGATGCCGGCTGCTGATACGCTGTTGTATTTCCAGCGCGACTTGCGCATCGAAGAACAATGGCGCTTGTCCGGCACGCATTACGAAAAAACCGCAAACCTGTGGCTGATCAATCAGGACAGGAATCGCACGCAGGTCATGCAGGTGCTCGAAGCCGCATACGGGCCAAACGCCGCGTTATGGCAGCAACGCTGGCGCATGTTCTGGATGGCCTGCGCCGAGCTCTTTGGGTACGCCGACGGCAACGAGTGGATGGTCGGGCACTATCGTTTTATCAAGCCGTGAGCAGACTACGAAGAAACGCGAAGACGAATAGACGGAACAGCGTTTAGCTGCAAACTGCAGCTCGATATTGATGCGTATTTTATTGCCTTGCGACTATTCGTTTCCTTTTCTATCCGTCGCTCGTCTCAGCCTTTCGCCAAATAATCGTGCACGACCGTGCCATACGGCAAAGTCATGTCGCCGATCATGTGCACGGTCGACAGCACCTCAAGCACGGGCAGATCCGCCACGGTCGCAAGTGCGTGCGGATGCAATTCGAGTGAGCCGGGACCGCTCCATGCGCCTTTCAGCGTGATGTTCTGCATCGCGTAGCGCACCAGCTCGCAGATGCGCGGCGTGCCATCCACGTGCGGAATGATCTTGAGCAGGAAATTCGGCGCGCCAAGTCCGGCCAACGCAGCAGCCGGATCCATGCTTTTGTACTTGTACCCCATCGTGCCGGTGGCGACGCGCACATCATTGTAGTCGAGCGTGCCAATCATGGTATCGGTATGCACGCGCAACTCCGGCTGGCCGATCTTTTTCGGAAATCCCCACAGCTCGCGACCACCAGCGGTCGGCGGATGATCGTTCAGATACATCGCCCGTACATAGCCGCCCTTCTCGCCACGATAACTCACCGGGATGACCTGCCCCGACTCGCAATAATGGCCGAAACCGGTCGAATCCGGCATGTTGATGAATTCGTATTTGACGATCGGTTCGAGAATTTCCAGCGGCGCCGGCACCACGCGCACGAGGGCGGCGGGATCGGTGCGATAGGTGATGATCAGATATTCGCGATCGACGAAACGATACGGCCCGGGCGGATATGCCGGACTGTCAATGGGCATGGCGAACGCGTTCTTCAGGACATCGGCTTCGGTCATGGCAGTTCCTCGGGTTTTGATTTCTGATGCGAAATTAATGTGCTCGGCCAAAGAAAAAGCCCGGCATAAGCCGGGCTTTTCACTACACGGTAAGCGCTGTTTGCTTACTGGTTTTCTACGGTCAGCTCGGTGCGACGGTTACGCTGACGGCCATCGGCAGTCTTGTTCGTGTCGATCGGCTTGTCCTTGCCAAAGCCCTTCGGACCATCCAGACGGCTGGCATCGATGCCGTGACCGGTCAGATAATCATAAACGATCTTGGCGCGGCGCTCGGAGAGCTTCTGGTTGTAAGCTTCGGTACCGACGCCGTCGGTGTGACCGTCCACTTCAACCTTAACGTTCGGATAACGCTTCAGAGAATCAACAGCCTGATCCAGGATTGCGATCGACTCGGCCGATGGCTCTTTCAGGGTCGGACCAATATTCTTCTCGGCGGTGTTCGGACGATCGAACTTGAAGTTCACACCACGCAAATCGATGGTAACGATCTGCGGGCAACCATCGGGACCGACGAGGGTACCGGCTGGCGTGTTCGGGCACTTGTCATCACAATCGTTCACGCCATCGCCATCGCTATCTTTGTCACGGCAAGAAGCAACTGGCGGCTTGGTCGGCATCGGAGCAACCGGCGGTGTCGCTGCTGGCGCACCACCGAAGTTTACGACCAAAGCCAAGGTGGCGATCGCATCACCAAAACCGGTGTTGCCAACGACACTGTTGTTATCGCGGTCAAAACGATATTGCAGCTCGCCGCGGAACGCGACACGGTCAGACATGTTGTACTGCACACCACCACCCAGGCTGGCTGCCGGATCCCAACCGCGGGTCGGATGGCCAAGCGCGCCAGGCTTTACACCTACCGGGCTATAGAAGAAGCCGGCGTGACGTACGGCGCCAATCGTACCAACGACATACGGACGCCATTGCGCACCTTGATCGCCAAAGAAGTAACGACCGGCAACGTCAAGCCAGACGCTTTCCCACTGCTTCTTGCCGTTCAAGCCTTGCGCTTCCCAAGCTGCGCGCGAACCAGTCTTGTTGTCGCCGTTGTTGATGCTGTATTCGAAATCAGCAGCGAAATTCGGAGTAACCCAAGTACCGACACCGATACCGATCAGCGGCGCAACCTTGGTTTCACGAGAACTATCAGGAGATACGGCACCGATGCGCGGAGCAACGTACCAGTTATCATAACTCTGGGCATTGGCAGCAACCGTGGCGCCACTCAGCGCAAGCGCGATCAGGGCAAACAAACTAGTACGTTTCATCAGCATTCTCCTTTACATACATTGATTTTTCGAGCGCTTGCGGCCAAGCGCTTACAGGGCATAACAGTATAACTCGGCGTATTTGACACCGGCTTATAGTTAACAAATAGTTATATTGTTAATGTGAAATCGTTGTGCAGTGTAACAAAAACATTTCTTTAACACTAGGCTTATGACCACTATACCCAGCAACGTTTAGCTAGCAGTCAGGCAAGCAGCTACAGAGCAAACAAGTCCAACAAGTGATTGATTGGCAACGTATCAAACTCTTCAGCATGTTTGCTGGCTGCTAGTATCTGCTCTACGCGGCGTTTCGGCAAATGTTCAGCCAGCGCGGCGGCAAATTTGTCCAGCAAAACCGGAATTCCTTCGGCACGACGCTTGCGATGGCCGATCGGAAAATCCACCGCAACCCGTTCGGTCTTTGAACCGTCAGCAAAAAATATCTGCACCGCGTTGCCGATATACCGCTTGTCCGGGTCAAAGTAATCTTTTGTGAATTGCGGGTTCTCCTTGACCTCCATCTTGCTGCGCAGGTCATCCAAGCGTGCATCGCTCGCGACGCCATCTTCATAGTCGGATGCCGTCAGGCGACCATGCAACAGCGGCACCGCCACCATGTACTGAATACAATGATCGCGATCCGCCGGGTTGGCCAGCGGGCCGGTCTTGTCGATAATGCGCACGCCGGCCTCCTGCGTTTCGATCACGATCTTTTCGATCTGATCGATTTTGTTGACGAGCTGCGGATGCAAGGTCATTGCGCACTCGACCGCCGTCTGCGCATGGAACTCGGCCGGGAAGCTGATCTTGAACAGCACATTCTCCATCACGTAGCTGCCGAACGGACGCTCGAATTCAAACGCCTTGCCCTTGAACGCGACGTCATAAAACCCCCACGTCTTCGCCGTCAATGCGGATGGATATCCGATCACGCCCTTCACTGCATTCAGCGCGTGCGTCACCGCACGACGACACGCGTCGCCCGCAGCCCAGCTCTTGCGCGGGCCGGCATTCGGCGCGTGGCGATAGGTGCGCAGCGCGCCATTGTCGATCCAGCTATGCGATACCGCGGTGACGATTTCGTCCTTGCCGCCGCCGAGCATCGCGGTGGTCACGGCGGCAGACGCCAGCCGCACCAGAATCACGTGATCCAGACCGACGCGATTGAAGCTGTTCTTGAGCGCGTAGCAACCCTGGATTTCGTGCGCCTTGATCGCCGCGGTCAGCACGTCGCGCACGGTCAACGGCTTGCCGCCTTCGCGCACGTTCTTTCGCGACACATAATCGGCCACGGCGAGAATCGCGCCGAGATTATCCGACGGATGGCCCCATTCCGCCGCGAGCCAGGTGTCGTTGAAATCCAACCAGCGGATCTGCGCGCCGATATTGAATGCCGCCTGCACCGGATCAAGTTCGTGACTCGTGCCCGGCACTTTCACGCCGCCCGGCAGGGTTGCGCCCGGCACGATCGGGCCGAGATGTTTTACGCATTCGGGAAACTTCATCGCCAGCATCGCGCACGCCAGCGAATCCAGCAGCATGTAGCGCGCGGTGTCGTAGGCTTCGGTCGAATCGATTTTGTAATCGACCACGTAATTGGCGATGTCGACCATGGCCTGATCGGGATCGGGACGCTGGGCAGAACGGATATCGTGACTCGACATGGAGCTCCTTCGCGAATAACTTCATGGCACGCCGCGACGGCGCACTGGACAAGGGCGCGTATTGTCGCGTATCGGCCCGCCCACGCCAAGAAGAGGGTTGGCAAGTCACAATGGATGCTGCTTGCACGGAGTGCATGGCCAGAAAAACGCAGCCTCATCCGTTAATCCACAATCCGGCTTTTGTCGAATTCCATTACCAAAGGGATGTGTGCGGACAAGACAGCGGCGGTAACGTTGCGTAAGCTGATGCGCCAGCATTCATTGCCTATTCCCGCCATGCCAACACACGCGCAAAAACTGCAGATTGTCGACTCGCATACCGGCGGTGAACCCACGCGCGTGGTGGTGTCGGGCGGCCCGGATCTGGGCCATGGCAGCATCGCGCAACGCCGCGATCGCATGCGCAGCGACTTCGATCGTTATCGCTCAGCCATCGTCAACGAACCGCGCGGCTCGGATGTCATGGTCGGCGCGCTATTGTGCGAACCGGCCGATCCGGATTGCGCCGCCGCCGTGATCTATTTCAACAACGTCGGTTATCTCGGCATGTGCGGCCACGGCACGATCGGTTTGCTGGTCACGCTGGCGCATCTCGGCCGTATCAGCATCGGCGAACATCGCATCGAAACACCGGTCGGCATTATCCAGGCGCGACTCGAATCGCCGAACGCGGTCAGCCTGCGCAATGTGGCTTCGTATCGGCATGCACAATCGGTATCGCTCGAGGTGGAAAATCTCGGCGCGATCAGCGGCGACATTGCGTGGGGCGGCAACTGGTTTTTCCTGGTCGAGAACCATGGCTTGCGAATAGCACCCGATAATCTGCCTGCGCTGACGACAGCCACACAACGTATTCGCACTGCATTGCGCAGCGCCAATATCACCGGCACCGACGGCGCTGAAATCGACCATATCGAACTGTTCGCGAAATCGCCGACGCCAGGCATCGACGCACGCAATTTTGTGCTGTGTCCGGGCGATGCCTACGACCGCTCGCCATGCGGCACTGGCACGAGCGCGAAACTCGCGTGCCTGTTTGCCGACGGCAAAATCCGACCGGGCCAGATCTGGCGCCAGGAAAGCGTGATCGGCAGCGTGTTCGAAGCGAGCATCGAATTGCTCGACGATCAAATCTATCCGCGCATCGCCGGCCACGCCCACGTTTGCGCGGAAGGCACCTTGCTGATCGACAGCAATGATCCGTTCGCCTGGGGCATTCGCATTTGAATCCGGCGCACGCGCGTTGCGATGTCGCGATCGTCGGCGCCGGCATCATTGGCGCGGCCTGCGCCGAGGCGTGCGCCACTGGCGGGCTGAACACCGTGTTGATCGATGCTGATTTTCCGGGCGGCGGCATCACCGCGTGCGGCATGGGCCACATCGTGGTGATGGACGACTCCGCCGCGCAATGGGCGCTCACGAAGCGTTCGCGCGAGCTTTGGATGACGCGCGCAGCGAGCCTGCCCGACGATATCGAATACGACGCCTGCGGCACAATGTGGATCGCCGCCGATCGCACCGAAATGGATGCCATAGAAGAAAAAGCCGCAATGTATCGACAGCACGATGTGCATGTGCAGATTTTGAATTCCGTCGAACTGGCGAACGCCGAACCGGAACTCGTCTCGCCGATGTCCGGCGCCTTGCTGGTGCGCGACGACGCAGTAATTTATCCGCCCGCTGCGGCGCGACATTTTGCTGCCAGCGCCGCGACACTCGGCGCAGTCATGCGCTTCGGCCTGCGTGTGCAAGCGATCGAGCCGGGGCGGATATATTTCGCCGATGGCACGATACTCGATGCCGAACGCATCGTGCTCGCAGCCGGTTTGGCGAGCAATGATTTATTGCCGGATTTGCCACTGCGCGCGCGCAAGGGTCATCTGGTCATCAGCGATCGCTACCCGGGTCAGGTGCGTCATCAGTTGGTCGAACTCGGTTATCTGCACAGCGCACATGCGAGTGATGCCGATTCGGTCGCATTCAATGTGCAGCCGCGACGCAACGGGCAAATCCTGATTGGCTCGTCGCGCCAATTCGATGCGGCCGACACCGCGATTGATACGCCCTTGCTCGCACTCATGCTCGAACGCGCGGTCGGCTTTTTGCCGTTCCTGCGCGATGTGCAAGTGCTGCGAAGTTGGACCGGTTTGCGCCCCGCCACGCTCGATGGATTGCCGCTCATCGGGCCGAGCACACAGCATGCATCGATCTGGCTCGCGACCGGCCACGAAGGCCTCGGCATCACCAGCGCCACCGCGACCGCGGAATTGATCGCGGCACAATTGCTGGATTGCCCGTGTGCGATTCCACCGGCACCGTATTGGCCGACACGTTTTGCATCGGAGGCGGTGAATGCCATCGCCTGAGCAGATCGAGATTTTTATTGATGGTCACGCGTACCTTGTGATTCGCGGCAGCACGGTTGCGGTGGCCTTGCTCAATACCGGCATACCTCATTGGCGGCGCTCAGTCAGCGGTCAACCACGCGCTGCTTTGTGCGGCATGGGCGTGTGTTTTGAATGTCGTATCAACATCAATGGGCAAGCGCATCAGCGCGCGTGCCAGGTCTTGTGCACGCCTGGAATGCGAGTGGTAACTCATGTCGAGTGAGCCGACATTCAACACCGAAATCCTCGTGATCGGCGCTGGGCCTGCAGGCATTGTCGCCGCTGTGAGCGCCGCCGAATGCGGACGTCGCGTGTTGCTGATTGATGACAATCCACAGCCCGGCGGACAGATCTGGCGCGGCGCCAATAGCGATCAGGGTTCAGCATCCGCACGCCGCTGGTTGCAGCGTCTCGAACACAGTGACGTGCGCCGGCTAAACGGCTGCCGTGCCGTGTTTCTTCCCGCGCCGAATCTGCTGATTGCCGATCTACGCGGACAGCGCTGCGCGATCCGCTTCGAGCAAGTGATTCTGGCATCCGGCGCACGCGAACTTTACCTGCCGTTTCCGGGCTGGACTTTGCCCGGTGTGATCGGCGCCGGTGGCCTGCAAGCGTTGATCAAAACCGCACTGGATGTCCGTGGCAAACGCATCGTCATCGCCGGCAGCGGGCCGCTGCTGCTCGCGGTCGCCGCAACCGCACGCCAGGCCGGCGCACGCATTTTGTGTATCGCCGAACAGGCCAGCGCAAAAGCGCGGCGCGACTTTGCTTTCGGCCTGTGGCGACATCCGGGCAAACTCGGGCAAGCCGCGCGCCTGCGCTCGCAAAGCCTCGGCGCGCCTTACTACAGCGATGCGTGGATTACACGCGCCGAAGGCGATGATCGACTTGCAGCGGTCTGGCTGAAACACGGTACGCAACATCGGCGCATCGAGTGTGATCTGCTCGCGTGCGGTTTCGGCTTGGTGCCGAATCTCGATCTCGCGCAGATGTTCGGTTGCACCATCGCCAGCGCTGCGATCGCCGTCGATCAATCGCAGCGCAGTTCGCGACAGAATGTATTTGCCGCGGGCGAAAGTACCGGCATCGGCGGTATCGACAAGGCGCTGATCGAAGGTCGTATCGCTGGCCTCGAAGCCGCCGGAGTTGCGGACAAAACGACTGCGCTGTTCGTCGCACGCGCACGTACCCAAACATTCGCGAAATCCCTCGGCAAAACTTTTGCACTGCGCGCCGAACTGCGCACTATCGCCACGCCTGAAACGTTTTTCTGTCGCTGCGAAGACGTGCCGCTATCCGCCGTACGCGACATGCCGAACATGCGTCAAGCCAAGCTGAGCAGCCGCTGCGGCATGGGCGCGTGCCAGGGCCGCATTTGCGGCAGCGCGGGCGAATTTCTGTTCGGCTGGCGCGACACCGTGTCAACGCGCCCGCCATTTACCGCGACCACACTTTCCAACCTGATTTCATCTACTGCCGAGGTCAAGCCATCGTGAGTTTCAATTTTCTGGGCGTGATGCCCGCGATCACCACCAAATTCAATGCCGATCTGTCGATCGACCACGATTTCGTGCGCGAGCATGTGCAGTGGCTCGTGCAACACGGCGCGACCGCGATCATTCCGTGCGGCTCGCTCGGCGAAGGCGCCACGTTATCGTTCGACGAAAAAATCGCGTTGATCAAAACCTGTGTCACCGCAGTCGATGTGCCGGTGATTCCGGGTATCGCCGCGACCAGCACCGCCGACGCCATGCAACTTGCCCAAGCCGCACACGCCGCCGGTGCGCGCGGCCTGATGGTGCTGCCGCCGTATCTATATGTGAGTGACTGGCGCGAGATGAAAGCGCACATGAGCGCGGTAATTTCCGCGACGCCGCTACCGTGCATCCTGTACAACAATCCGGTGGCGTACAAGACCGATTTCCTGCCAGAACAAATTGCCGAACTCGCGACCGAACATGCGAATCTCGCTGCGGTAAAAGAGTCGAGTACCGATGTGCGGCGCATCAGCTGGATTCGCGCCTTGCTCGGCGATCGCCTTGCCATCGGCGTCGGTGTCGATGACGCCTTGCTCGAAGGTGTGGCCGCTGGCGCACAGTTCTGGATCGCCGGATTGGTCAATGCATTCCCGGCCGAATCGGTACTTTTGTACGACCTCGCCCGCGCCGGACGCGATGATGAAGCGTTCGCGCTGTATCGCTGGTTCCTGCCGCTACTGCGCATGGATACCGTGCCGAAATTCGTGCAGCTCATCAAACTCGTGCAGGCCAGAGTCGGCATGGGCAGCGAAATAGTGCGCGCGCCGCGCTTGCTGTTGAGCGGCGCCGAGCGGGCCGCTGCCGAGGATGAAATCGCGACCGCGCTCGCCACTCTGCCGACGTTGCAAAACCTCGCCGGAACGGAGTAGCACATGACAGCATCGAACGGCCTTTCAATCATTGGCGCTAAACGCGGCGAATCGGGCGGCAAGCGCTTTCGTGCATTCGATCCGACCGCGAATACGGCATTCGGCGCGGAGTTCCATTCCGCATCGAGTAGCGATATCGAGCACGCGACCACACTGGCTGCGGAGGCCGCATCGGCGTTCGCGCGCAGCGGCGGCGCACAGCGCGCGATCCTGCTGGAATCGATAGCAAAGCACATCGAAGCGGCGCTGCCGTTACTGATCGAAATGATACCGCGCGAAACCGGCCTGCCCGAGGCGCGCGTACGCAACGAAACCGCACGTACCTGCATGCAATTGCGTTTGTTCGCGAGCGTATTGCGCGATGGCGATTGGCTGGATGTCCGTATCGATCATGGCGATCCGGCACGCAGCCCGCCAAAACCCGACCTGCGTTCGATGCGGCGCGCGCTCGGCCCGGTCGCGGTGTTCGGCGCGAGCAATTTCCCACTCGCGTTTTCGGTCGCGGGCGGTGACACCGCCTCCGCACTTGCCGCGGGTTGCCCGGTAATCGTCAAAGCACATCCGGCGCATCCCGGCACTTCGGAAATTGTCGGTTTGGCCATCCAGACGGCTATTCGTGAATGCGGTCTGCCGGCTGGAATTTTTTCGTTGCTGTTCGACGCGGAGCATAACGTCGGCGCGGCGCTGGTCACGCACCCCGTCATTCAGGCGGTGGGTTTCACGGGCTCGCAACGCGGCGGGCGGGCGCTGCTCGCGCTCGCGGCGCAACGCCAACAACCGATTCCGGTGTACGCGGAAATGGGCTCGGTCAATCCGGTTTTCATTTTGCCCGCAGCACTCGCGGCGCGCGCCGAAACGATCGCCGAGGGTTTGCATGTTTCGGTGATGCTGGCGTGCGGCCAGTTTTGCACCTCGCCAGGTTTGGTACTGACCGCCGACGGCGCCGGATATGAGCGCCTGCGCGCACGATTGAAATCGCTGTTCGGCGAAAGCAATACCGCGACCATGCTGACGCCGGGCATCGCCGAGGCCTATCGCCACGGCATAAAAACTTTCGCGCAATATCCGGGCGTACATGTGCTCGCGCAGCGTGATTGCAGCGGCAGCCAGGGTGGCGCAGCCTTGTTCGAAACCGATGCTGCAACCTTGCTCGCACATCCCGAACTCGCCGAGGAAAATTTCGGCCCGAGCACCGTGCTCGTGCGCGCGGAATCCGCCGCGCAACTGATCAAACTCGCCGAGCATCTGGATGGCCAACTCACGGCCACCGTGCACGCTGAAGGCGATGAACTAGGCGACCATGCGAACTTGCTCGATGTGCTGCAGACCCGCGCCGGACGCGTGCTGTTCGGCGGATTTCCGACCGGCGTCGAAGTCAATCACGCCATGATCCACGGCGGCCCGTGGCCGGCGAGTTCCGACAGCCGCTCGACCTCGGTCGGTAGCGCCGCGATCCTGCGCTGGGTGCGACCGGTCGCGCTGCAGAATTTCCCCGATGCGCTTCTGCCGCCGGAACTGCAGGAGAAAAATCCGCTGCGATTACGTCGATTGGTCGACGGCAAATTAAGCGATGTTTCGATCAGATGACTTGGGCACGTCGGCTCGCCGTCCGCGTACTGGACGCATCTGGGCGAACCGATCGCGCCGCAAGGACGCATCGGCCGGATCGTGGAGCCGAGCGCGCCGCTGTCGATCGGCGATCCGTTCAAGCTGAAAAGTGTCAGCACCCATCGGGAAATGATGTTCACGCGCGCGAAATTCCAGATCGACGACATGATCGAGCAGCAGCATTTGCTGGCCCGCATCGCGGCACTGATCGATGCCGGAGAGCTGCGCGGCACGGCGCGGCAGAATCTCGGCAGCATCAATGTCGAAAATCTGCGCAATGCACATACGCTGCTCGAATCGGGCCAGAGCATCGGAAAAATCGTGCTCGCCAGATGGTGACATTCGTCATCGAAGCGGCATCGTTGCGCCGTGTCGATGACAGCCGCGCGTTCGCTGCAAAACGCGCGGAAACGCTTGGCGTGATGTCGGCGACAGGCGACAATGCGCGGCCTTCCTGTTGCCGCCGCCATGCCCGTCGAACTCGTGTCCGCCGAACTTCCCCTGCTGAGCCGTTTATTGCGCCTGAGCGCCTTCAGCGGGATTCCCGCCGCCGCACTGCGCAGCCTGTACACCTACTTCGGCGAACAGTTGCCGGCATGCACGCTCGCGGTATTGCTCGTGCGCGGACTGACACCCGGACAATGCCGGCTGGTCGGTGTGATCGGCGCGGACGGCACCGAATATCTGGCGGTGGATGATGCGCAAGACACACAACAAAAACTGCCGCTGTTTGATGATGCGCTGAGCACACGCCTGCTGCGCGATATCGCACCGCGCGTGATCACCCTGAATCCGGACGAACAAACGCTGTCGCTGGCGCAGGCCTTGTTCGCGCCATGTGCGTTGCTGGCTTTGCCGATCATCGATTCCGGCCATGTACATCACTGGCTGGTGCTCGGCAGTATTGATGCGAGTCGATTCGATCGGCTCGATCTGGATCGCATGCTGATAGAGGCCAATCTCGCGGCGAGTTATATCGTGCGTCCGCTGGCCTTGCGCGAACTCAGCGACGAGGCCGCGCACAGCCGCAACCAGATCGAAGGTCTGGCCGATGTGCAAAAGTTGCTTTTGCCGCAAAATATACAAATTCGCGGTCTCGACTACGCCGTGCACTGGCAGCCAGCGGATACCGCGGCCGGCGACTATTACGATTTGGTCACGCTGAACGAACGCGTCGAAGGTGTGACGAACGATAGCGATGGCGATGTCTGGGCGGCGATCATCGCGGATGTTTCCGGCCACGGTGCGGCCTCGGCAATGGAGGCCGTGCAGTTCGATGCGATCCTCCGCACCTATCAAGGCGATGGCGGTGCCGGTCCGGCCGGCGCGATCACGTACGCCAATCGCTATTTTTTCTCGCGCCGCCAGCGCCAACATTTTCTGACCACGCTCGGCACCTTGTATCGGCCCGACGAACGCAAGCTGTATTACGTCAGTGCGGGCCATCCGCCATTGCTGCATCGGCGTGGCGATATGGTGACGCTGCATGGTCAGGGCGAGGCGATTCCACTCGGCATCCTGCGCGATCATGTCTGGCAAAACAGCGAGCTCGAATTGCAGCGCGACGATATCGTGGTGCTGTATACCGACGGCATCGTCGAGGCGCGCAATGCCGATGGCGAACCGTTCGGCATGCCGCGTTTGCAAGCGCTCGTGGCGCAGAGCGAAGCCGCCGATGCGGCAGAGTTGCAGCAGCTGCTGTGCGATGCATTATTCGCGCATCAGGGCGGCACGGTCGGCATCGACGACCAGACCTTGATCGTGCTGCGTATCACGCATTGAGCCGGGGCCACGCCCGATACGGGCGGCGATGATGACAGCACAGATTGGACTTGCCACCGCGGTCGGTTCCGGGCATCTTCGTACAATCGTTTGAATCTGGAATGGCGCCGTGAATTATCCGCACCTGCTCGCCCCGCTCGATCTTGGCTTCGTCACCATCCCCAATCGCGTGCTGATGGGCTCGATGCATACCGGGCTGGAGGATCGCGCACGCGACTACGACAAGCTTGCGACGTACTTCGCCGAGCGCGCGCGCGGCGGCGTCGGTTTGATCGTCACCGGCGGCCTCGCACCGAATGTGCGCGGCTGGCTTACGCCGTTCGGCGGCAAACTGAGCTGGCGTAGCGAAGTGCCGCGGCATCGCAAAATCACACAAGCGGTGCATGCCGAAGGCGGACTGATCTGCATGCAGATCCTGCACGCCGGGCGCTACGGCTATAGCCCGTTCAACGTCGCGCCATCGGCACTCAAATCGCCGATCACGCCATTCGCGCCGCGCGCGCTTTCGAGCGGCGGTGTCGAGCGGCAGATCCACGCCTTCGTGCGCTGCGCGCGCCTCGCGCAGGATGCCGGCTACGACGGCGTCGAAGTGATGGGTTCGGAAGGTTATCTGATCAACCAGTTTCTCGCCGCGCGCACCAACAAGCGCGACGACGACTGGGGCGGCAGTTACGCAAAACGCATGCGTTTTCCGGTCGAGATCGTCACGCGCATGCGCGCCGCGGTCGGGCCGAACTTCATCATCATTTATCGTTTGTCGATGCTCGATCTGGTCGAAGGCGGATCGAGCTGGGACGAAGTCGTGCTGCTCGCCAAAGCCATCGAAACGGCCGGCGCCACGATCATCAACACCGGCATCGGCTGGCACGAGGCGCGCATCCCGACCATCGTCACGAGCGTGCCGCGTGGCGCATTCACGTGGGTCACGCATCGTCTGAAAAGCGAGGTGAAACTGCCCTTGATCACCACCAATCGCATCAACATGCCCGATGTCGCCGAACGCATTCTGGCGAATGGCGATGCCGACATGGTGTCGATGGCGCGGCCGCTGCTGGCCGATCCCGATTGGGTCAACAAGGCGCGCACGAATCGCGCCGACGAGATCAATACCTGCATCGCGTGCAACCAGGCCTGCCTCGATCATGTGTTCGAGAAAAAGGTCGCGTCGTGCCTCGTCAATCCGCGCGCCTGCCACGAAACCGAACTCAACTACACTGCGACCACCACGCCGCAACGTTTTGCCGTGGTCGGTGCCGGGCCGGCCGGCCTAGCCTGCGCCACCGTGCTCGCCCAGCGCGGCCATGACGTCACGTTGCTCGATGCGGCGGATGAAATCGGCGGCCAGTTCAACATGGCCAAACGCATTCCGGGCAAGGAAGAATTCAGCGAAACACTGCGCTATTTCGGCCGGCGCATCGCGCTCACCGGCGTCATGTTGAAGCTCGGCACACGTGTAGCCGCGAGCGATCTTGGCCGTGATCGTTTCGATCAGGTGATTCTCGCCACGGGCGTTGCCCCAAGGCATCCGCCGATCCCCGGCATCGAGCACGCTAAGGTGCTGAGTTACGTCGATGTACTGTCATTGAAAGCCCACGTCGGGCCGCGTGTGGCGATCGTCGGCGCGGGCGGCATCGGCTTCGATGTGGCGGAATTTCTGGTGCAGGATTTGCCCGCCCCGAGCACGGATATTTCCGCGTGGCTCAAGGAATGGGGCATCGATAAAACGCTGGTCGCACGCGCGGGCGTGGAAGGCATCAAGGCGCAACCCGAAGCACCGGCACGTACGGTCTGGCTGCTGCAGCGCACGCCGGGTGCGCCGGGCAAACGCCTCAACAAGACCAGCGGCTGGGTGCATCGTTCGACCCTCAAGCACAAGCAGGTGCGCATGCTCGGCGGCGTCGAATATCAGCACATCGACGACGCCGGCCTGACCATCAGCATCGACGGCAAACCGCAATTGCTCGAAGTCGACCACGTGATCATTTGCGCCGGCCAGGAACCACGTCGCGACCTGCTCGCGGAGTTGCAAGCCGCCGGGCAAACTGTGCATCTGATCGGCGGTGCTGATATCGCCGCCGAACTGGATGCGAAACGCGCGATCGATCAAGCGAGCCGGCTCGCGGCGACGCTGTAATTCGACGCTGCGCAAATGGGCGCGGCAGACGACTGGATCAGCCGCTGCGCGTGCTGGCGGGTGCCGATCCGGCCAACGCAGCGCGCGCCAGCCGCAGGTTTTCGACAATCGCCGGCTGGCCGGGCGCGAGCCTTTCGGCAACACTCAGCAGTTCGATCGCGCGCGCAAAATCGGCGTTGTGATAGTTCGCCATGCCGCACAGATTCAACGCGTTCAAATCGCCCGGCATTTCGCTCAATGCCTGCTCCAGACAACCCAGCGCGATCTTCAAGTCGCCGCCCTTGAGATGTTGCTGACCAAGATAGATCAGCGACTGCGGCAATTTTTTCCAGCGCTCGAAAACCGGCGCCCATTTGCTGCGCAATTTTGCGTAGTACCGATCATGTTGCTCAGCGCTCTCCACGTTCGCGCCCAACCCGCAGCCGGAATCGCCGATGTAACCGTTCCAGATACACGTGGCGGTTTTCACCCACTGAAATTCGGTGCGTGATGCGCAGTTGATGAAAAAATCCTGATCCTCGTAAATCGGAAAAGTTGGATCGAACCGCGCGCCTTCATCGATCAGGCTGCGATGAAAAATCGTCGCCACCGGCTGACTGCGATTCTGGTTGTAGAGCTGCATGTGAAACCCGTCGCGCCCGCTGTAGCCGACCAGGTTGCCTTGCGCATCGTGTACGCGCGCGCTTGAATACAACAAGCGGATGTCGGCGCGCCGCGGCGCAGTCAGCAGCGACTCGACATGCTCGGGCAGCAGCTCATCGTCGTCATCGAGAAAATTCAGCCATTCGCCCGTCGCCGCGTCGAGACACGCGTTTGCCGCATCGGGGCGAGGCAAACACCGATTCGGATCGGGCACGACAAAACGCAATGCTCGCCCGCGATAATTATCCTCCAGCGGCTGATGGCGCTGCCCGCACGCGGCGGCAACGACGATTTCGATATTCGGCCAGGTCTGATTTGCGGCAGAATCCAGCGCGCGAAACAACGTCGGTCGATCCATACTGCGCACGAGCAGCGAAACCAGTGGCTTGTTCATCGCATCCAGCCCTGCGCTCAAGCCGATTTGACCCGATAACACGGTTGATACGCTTTCGAACTCGGCAACTTCATGCGGTGCTGGCTGACAAAACTCGCGAGCATCGCATCCAGCGCGCGCATGATTTCTGCTTCGCCATCGATCTCGAACGGGCCGTGCTGTTCGATGGCGCGAATGCCTTCTTCCTTGACGTTGCCGGCAACGATCGCCGAAAACGCGCGGCGCAAATCGGCCGCCAGCAAATGCCGCGGCTGATTGCGATTCAGATTCAATGCCGCGACATTTGCGTGACTCGGCCGGAACGGCGTCTGGAATTCGTGCTCGATCTTGAGCGCCCAGTTGAAGAAAAACGCATCCTTGTTGTTGAGCCGGAACAGCCGCACCTTTTCCAGACCTTGCGCCATCGCGCGCGCGGTTTCGGCCGGATCGTCGACGATGATGCGATAGCGCTTCGCCACATCCTCACCGAGCGCGAGACGCAGGAACTGATCGATCTGCTCGAAATACGCAACCGATTCTTTCGGCCCTGCAAACACCAGCGGAAACGGAATATGCACGTTATCGGGGTGCAGCAGAATACCGAGCAGATACAGGATTTCTTCGGCCGTGCCGACACCGCCGGGAAACACGATGATGCCGTGTCCGGTACGCACGAACGCTTCGAGACGTTTCTCGATATCCGGCATGATCACGAGATTGTTGACGATCGGATTCGGCGATTCCGCGGCGATGATGCCAGGCTCGGTAATGCCGATGTAGCGATTGCTCTTGCGCCGCTGCTTGGCGTGCGCGATGGTCGCGCCTTTCATCGGGCCTTTCATCGCGCCCGGGCCGCAACCGGTGCAGATATCCAGCGCCCGCAGACCGAGCTGATAACCGACCGCCTTGGTGTATTCGTATTCGTTGCGCGGAATCGAATGACCGCCCCAGCACACGATCAGATTCGGTTCGATGTTCGGCTTCAGCACGCGCGCGTTGCGCAGGATCTCGAAAATCGCATGCGTGATGCTCAGCGAATTATCGAAGTTGAAACGCCCCGCCTCGACCTGCGTGGCGATGTAGACGATGTCGCGCACGACCGCAAACAGCAGCTCGTTGATGCCGCGAATGATGCGACCTTCGACAAACGCCTGCGCCGGCGCATGGATCAATTCAAGCTTGATGCCGCGATCCTGCTGCAGCACCTGGATTTCGAAATCGGGATAACGTTCGAGCATGCCGCGCGCGTCGTCACTGACGATGCCCTGGGTGAGCACGGCGAGCGCGCAACGGCGCAGCAGTGCGTGCAATCCGCCTTGGGTCGCGTCGCGCAGCCTTGAGACTTCATTGCGCGAAAGTATGTCCATGCCGGCAACCGGCGAGATCTGGGCGTTGACGGTAGTTTTTGCCATGGGTATTTCCTTCCTGTTCTGATGACCACAACGATGCGCCCTTGCGCAGCGTAGCCTGCTAGTAATAGCGACTGCAGGTGGCATGCGCAAGTCCGCATGTCAGGGTCGGGTCATTGCACCTAACAAGACGATGGATCGAGCACAAAAAAAACCGGCGCACTTAGGCGCCGGTCAAGTTTGTTGCGATTTCTTTCGACTCAGAACTTGTAGCTTGCCGTCAGCATCAGCGACCAGCGCTGTGATGGCACCGGCGCCCCCGGGGTCTGACCTTCGTTGATATTAAGAACCTGCGGCACGTAGTTGCCGTTGGCATCCTTGTATGCGGAGTTGCTGATGTCGTAAATATATTTGCCGGTCGTCGGATCAATACCGGTGACATTGGCGAGGCTACGCGTGAGCGGGAACGGGGCACGACGTTCGACACCCCACTTGCTGCTGATCAGGTTGCCGATGTTGAAGAAGTCCAGACGCAACTCGCCCTTGTTGCCTTCGAAGAATCCCGGCACTTCCTGCTTGAAGCTCAGATCGATCTGGTTTAGCCACGAGCTGTGCGCACCGTTGCGGTTGGCGACGCCGCCCGCATGCTTGCTCAGGTACGAATCGCTGTTGATGTAATCGATGAACTGCTGCTTCTGCTTGTCGGTGACATTCGGATTCCACGACACATCCGTTGCGGACTTCGGAATATAGATCAGATCACGCGAATAGCCATCACCATTCAAATCGTTACCCGCGATCCAGCTGTATGGCGCACCGGAATGACCGTTGGCGAAGATGCCGACACCGGTTTCGTTGTCACCGAAGAATTTGTGCTGCCAGCTAAACGAAATCTTCAGCGCCTTCGGCACGTTGTAGTTGGAAACCGCTGCGCGATCAGTGTTCGGATTGATCCAGACGTTGCCCTGAATATTCGAGTTGGCGACACTTGAAGTGCCTGGATTCACATCGGTCGAATGCTGGAAAATCGCCGCCACGGACGCGCTCCAGTCATCCGACAACGGCTTCTTGATCAGGAAGACCAAGCTGCTCGATTGTCCCTGATTGGTGTTGGTGAGTTCAGTGACGTTGCCGAATGCCGAATTGGCATTGGCTTTGGTACCGCTCGCCACGCCCGCCGCACTGTAAACACCCCAGTACAGATTGCGTCCGTCCGGACCGTGGCCGGTAGGCGCACCCAGGTTCAGATTCTTGTAGAAAATATCTTCGTTGGTTTTGACATAGCTGCCTTCGATACTGCCGACCATGCCGAGCCATGGCAATTCGCGATCGAATGCCAGGCTCACCTGTGTGGTCGACGGCATCTGGAAGTGCGGATCGATGGTATCGACGGCCATCTTGGCAACGCCGGAGCCAAGTACCAGCGTGCCGGTATTCGGGATCACCGGCTGCGCACCGTTGTAACCAGGCGCCTGTTTGACATAGCTGACCTGACCGGCCGGACATGCGGCACCGGTAGCAGGGCTGAAAGCCTTGCCATCCTTGCTGCACAGCAGTGTGCCGGGCGCAGAGTCCGAGGTGTTCACGATGTCGTAGGTAACAACCTTGATACCGCTGCCACCGTAGGAGTTCGAGTACCACACGGTCGGCACATCGGAGACGAATGTGCCAACGCCGCCGCGAAGCTGGGTTTTGCGTTCGGTATCGAAGTCGTAGTTGAACGATACCCGGGGTTGCACGGCGCCGTTGCCGCGCGGTACTGCATTGTTGGCGTAACCGAAGCCACCATTGGCAGCGGTGCACAAGGTCGAACCGTTCGCGTTGGTCGCAGTAAATGCAGCTCCGGGTGCGGAAGCAAAGCATGGGTTCAGGACAGGATCGTTGCCGAATTCAGGCACGTCAAAACGCAGACCGTACTGCAGCGAAAAGCGGTCAGTAGCCTGCCAGGTATCTTCGACGAACAGACCGTACTGTTTTTTCTGAAACACGGCCGCAGCGGTATCGATGGAGTATCCGGCTGCCGGACGCTTGATCTGGTACTCCTCCCAGTTGCCGGTCTGGAAATTTGCCAGACCCTGGTAGGTATAACTACCGTCGTAACCCTGGATAAAAGCGTTGTAAACCTTGTCCTGCTGACCACTTGCACCCGCCTTAACGGTGTGGTCGCCGAGATGCCATGTGCCGGCGAAGTAGGCGTAGCTCGAATCGATATTCAGCTGGTTGACCTGACTCGAGAACTCTGTACCCACGGTGACACTGGGCGAGAATGTGGTCGGCGAATTCGATACCGTCACCGATGGCTGCGTAACACCCGTCAGCGGACCACGCGACTGAACATATTTGGTATACGACAAGTTGGCTTCGGTCGAGAAAACCGGGCTCCAGTCGCTGAAAAGTTGCACGACGTAGTTCTTGGAATCACGGTCCTTGAAGTACCAGTTGCTGTTCAACGTTACCGAGGTGTCACCTCCGGTCGGAACCGGCTGGGCTTCCTTGGTTTCGTTGAAGCGAAATACCGCGCGCTGGCTATCGCTGATGTTCCAGTCGATCTTGGCGAGATAACGCTTGTCGATCAGATTGGCGAGAGTGCGGTCACCGACATTCAAGCCTTGCGTGGTGGCCGAAGCAGCAACGCTGTTGACGAAATCCTGCGTGACGCCCTGTACCTGGGTGGTGCTGCTGCTGCCGACCGGGCCAGAAGTGGTGCCGATCGCCACGCGTTCGCTTTTCTCGATGCCGAGAAAAAAGAACAAGGTGTCCTTGATCAACGGGCCACCGGCAGTGACGCCGGAAGTCCATTCGTGATCCCAGCCGGTATACGGAAACTCGGTACCACCGGTGATCGGCGCGATGTCGCCCATCCAATCCTTGCTGCGATAGCTGTAATAGGCCGAGCCGTGAAAATCGTTGGTACCGCTCTTGGAAACGGCATTCACGTTGGCGCCGACGCAACCGCGTGTGCTGACGTCGAAGTTGGCGGTGGAAAGGTCGTAGGATTCGATAACGTCCGGCGAGATCGGCGAGCCGACGCTGGCCAGGCCGTTCGATTCCAGACCAAACGGGTCGCCCGCATTGATCGTGTCAACGGTGATGCAGTTGTAGCGGAAGTTCTTGCCGTTCGCGGAAATCGCGCCGGCGTCGCGATCGGTAATGGAGATGCGCGGATCGGTACGCGCGATATCCTGAATCGAGCGATCCGGGTTCGGCAACGCTTCGATTTCCTTGTGCGACAGATTGGTGCCGAGGCCCTTGTTGTCAGCTTGGAACGTTGCGGTCAGCGCCGAACCTTTCACCGTTACTTCTTCGAGCTGCGAGGCTCCCTCTTCGACGAGATTGACGGATGTGGTTTCGGCCAGGCGCAGATAGACATCCTGCACTGCTGTCGGCTTCAAACCTTCTTTTTCGGCGGAGACACGATACGGCCCGCCGACGCGCAAGCCTTGCAACTGGTAGCGTCCATCGGCATCGGTGGTGATCGTGGACTTGGTACCGGAGGGCACATGCACGACTTCGATCTTCGCACCGGCAACCGGGTGCCCTGCGCCATCGGTGACGCGGCCGCTGGCGGCGGCCGAGGTGTTCTGCGCAAACGCAGATGGCACCAGGAACATCGACGCAACTACCCACGCAAGTGGCTTCATTCGCAACTGTTTATTCATCGGTTTTCCCTCAATCATCAGCTAATCAAATCGGCGCGATTGCGCGACGAAAAAAATGCCCAGCGCAGCCAGTACACTGCCGACATTATCGTGTCTAACTCTCTCGTTTTTTTGTCACACATCGCGGGCTGGCGCCAGCCTGCGGAAACCCATTAACGCTAGCTTAACAGCACAATATGACACTTTTCTAACTATTTTTTGTTCCATACCGCAGCGCATGGGCGGGCAACTCACTGTTCTTGCGCACAACCCAGATAGCGCAAGCGTTTCGCGGGTTTGAGGCGGGCCAGATCGAGCCGAATCAGGCCATCGACGCAGTGGCCGAACGCCGGGTCGACACCAAACGCCAGAAAACGCACGCCTTCCGGTTCGCACAGATCGACGTATTGCCGATACAGCACAGGCAGCGTGGCATCGCTTTGCGCCAGGCGATGTTTGAGTGCCTGCAAACCGCCTTTGCTATCGGATTCTCGCCACAAATTCAAAGCGTCTTGCGCGACTTCTAGAGAAATCTGAAATGGATTGCGCGCCCGCGCCAACGACTCGGGATCGCCAAAATAATGCTGATGGCAATGCACGATCCATTCGCGCGCGGACAACGACAACGCCGCGCTCAAGGACACCGGTCCGAACAGATAACGCAGCTGTGGACGATGGCGCAAATACGCGCCAATGCCCTGCCATAGATAATCCAAGCTACGCGATCCCCAATACGCCGGCTGCACGAAACTGCGTCCGAGCTCCACCCCGTGCGCCAGAAATTCCTGCGCGTGCGGCGAATACTCGAACAGGCTGGCCGAATACAGCCCGGCCATGCCGTGCCGCTGCAGGATGCTCGCCGCTTCGCCGAGTCGGTACGCGCCAACGATGGCCAGCGCATGCTCATCCCACAACACCAGATGTTTGTAGTGGCCGTCGTATCGATCGAGATCGCGACGCATGCCGGTGCCTTCGCCGACGCGGCGGAATGACAACTCGCGCAGCCGGCCAATCTCACGCATCGCCGGGCAGTCCGGTGCG
>JAYVTP010000040.1:0-1654 GCA_043788685.1 Pseudolysobacter sp.
GGATATTCCCACAGGCCCGCCAGATGTTTTCCTGGCGGTCGCTGTGCCAGCAAGATGCGCCCGCGCGCATCACGAATCACGCCGGCAACGACATACATAGGCGTTTTTTTCATGCGCGTGGCCTTGATCCAGACAAAAGCGAACCGCGCTGAATTCAGCGCGGCTCGGGGGTTATTTCAGTCGATGTCGCGAGCCGATGATGATCGCGATGTATTACGCGCCCGCGGTAGAAATCTCAGGCTAGGCGCCCATGGCACTGCTTGAATTTCTTGCCCGAGCCGCACGGACACGGATCGTTGCGACCAACCTTCGGCGCCTCGCGCATGAGCGGCTGCGAGTCCGGGGTGACCTCGGCCGGCGGCGCACCTTCCGCCTGATAACCGTTGGCATCGGCATGCTGGAATTGCAGCGGCACACGCTCCTGTTGCAGGCGCTGCTGTTCTTCCATCGCTGCGACTTCTTCCTCGCTGCGCACACGCACGCGCGCCAGCATCGTCACGACTTCGCTCTTGACGCGCTCGAGCATGGTCTGGAACAGCAGGAACGATTCGCGCTGGAATTCCTGCTTCGGCTGTTTCTGCGCATAACCGCGAAGGTAAATGCCCTGACGCAGATAATCCATGCTCGACAGATGTTCTTTCCAGGTGGTGTCGAGCACGGTCAGCATGACGTGCTTTTCGAGCGCGCGCATGACTTCAGAGGTGACCAGCGTTTCTTTCTCGCGGAAGTAGCGCTCCATCTGCGCGATGATATGGTCACGCACGTCGTCAGCATCGAGTTCCTTCTGATCCTCGGCCCAATGTTTCAGATCGAGCTGCAGACCAAAATCATCATCCAGTGCTTTTTCCAGATCGCCGAGGCGCCATTGCTCATCGATACTGTTTTGCGGCACGTATTTGCGGCACAGATCGGAGAACACGTCGTAGCGAATATTGGCGACATTCTCGGAAATATTTTCGGCGTCGAGCAACTCGTTGCGCTGTTCGTAAATCACCTTACGCTGATCGTTGGCAACGTCATCGAACTCGAGCAGATGTTTGCGAATATCGAAGTTGTGCGCTTCGACCTTGCGCTGCGCTTTTTCAATTTGGCGCGTGATCAGGCGATCTTCGAGCGCCTCGTGTTCCTTCATGCCAAACGCGCGCATCAATCGCGCGACGCCCTCGCCCATGAAGATGCGCAACAAGCTGTCTTCGAGCGACAGATAAAAACGGCTCGAACCCGGATCGCCCTGACGGCCAGAACGACCACGCAACTGGTTATCGATACGCCGCGACTCATGGCGCTCGGTGCCGATGATATGCAATCCGCCCGAGGCCAGCACGGCGTCATGGCGCTGTTGCCACGCGGCACGCAGGCGATCACGTTCGGCCTCATTGGGCTCTTCGCCAAACGCGGCAAGTTCGGATTCAAAATTGCCGCCGAGCACGATGTCGGTGCCGCGACCGGCCATGTTGGTGGCGATCGTGACCGCGCCCGGCTGTCCGGCTTGAGCGACAATATGTGCCTCGCGTTCGTGCTGCTTGGCGTTGAGCACTTCGTGCGGAATCTCGGCCTTGACCAGCAAGCTGGCGATGTATTCCGAGGTTTCGATCGAGGTCGTTCCAACCAGCACCGGCTGCAGACGTTCGTGGCAATCCTTGATGTCCTCGAC
>JAYVTP010000041.1:0-6254 GCA_043788685.1 Pseudolysobacter sp.
GCGAACAGGCCGATACATGGACGCGGCGCGTACAGTCGGTGCTACCGTCTGGCGGCAAAGTGTATTGTCTGTACTTCACTGACAAACAATACGAAGGAATTGTCCGTTTCGAGCGTCGCGTACGCAAGAAACCCGCAAAAAATCCCGATCAATACCAACTTTTTTAGCCCCCATGAACACGTTTTTCGTTCCTCTAAAAGTAACAAACCCCTGTGAGAACAGGGGCTTGTTACTGAGCGGAGCGTAACAGATCAGGAAATGCGCTCAAGCCGGAACGTAGGCGTCGTTGCGCAGCATCAGTGCGCCGAGCGTAACAGATCAGGAAATGCGCTCAAGCCGGAACATATGGGCTGGCGTCAACGGTCACGGGAAAGAGCGTAACAGATCAGGAAATGCGCTCAAGCCGGAACTGGTGTGAGGTCATCTCGCATCCAACTCAGGAGCGTAACAGATCAGGAAATGCGCTCAAGCCGGAACTTGCACATGCAACACCCACCCGCCGAGAGCGAGCGTAACAGATCAGGAAATGCGCTCAAGCCGGAACCGTAAGTGCGACAGTCATTCCCCTCGCTAGAGCGTAACAGATCAGGAAATGCGCTCAAGCCGGAACGACTGTAAATCTGGCGTCGAAAGACCCGCTGAGCGTAACAGATCAGGAAATGCGCTCAAGCCGGAACCTAACGCGAGATACACCTTCCCGCGTCGGTGAGCGTAACAGATCAGGAAATGCGCTCAAGCCGGAACATGCCTGCAGCGTTGCCATCGCGTTGGCGAGAGCGTAACAGATCAGGAAATGCGCTCAAGCCGGAACATGTCAGCCCTTCTCCCCGGCCTTGCTGGCGAGCGTAACAGATCAGGAAATGCGCTCAAGCCGGAACTTAAAACTATGCGAACCGATGCCGCGAAGCGAGCGTAACAGATCAGGAAATGCGCTCAAGCCGGAACGCTGGGGGACTGGTGCTCACGGCTCGGCACGAGCGTAACAGATCAGGAAATGCGCTCAAGCCAGAGCATCGCGGGTTCATTCTTACAAAAGTCTCAAACGAAATGCCCTGTTCGACGCAAAAAAAGGCGCTCATCGAGCGCCTTTTTGCTGTCACGACACGACCGATCGTTACGCAAACGGGTCGCGCAGGATGATCGTGTCGTCGCGATCGGCGCCGGTGGCGACCAAGGCGAGCTTGCAGCCGGAGAGTTCTTCCACGGCGCGCAGATAAGCACGCGCGGCGGGCGGTAGCTGATTCCAGTCGCGGATGCCGGCAGTGGATTCCTGCCAGCCGGGGAACTCCAGATAGACCGGCTTGCATTCGTCCCAGCCGTCCGCGTCGAGTGGCGCCAGCTCGCGACGCTTGCCGCGATACTCATACGCGATGCACACCTTGATGCTGTCGAGGCCATCAAGCACATCGAGCTTGGTGATCGCCAAGCCGTTGATGCCGTTGATCTGGGTGGCGCGTTTGAGCGCGACCAGATCGATCCAGCCGCAACGACGCGGGCGACCGGTGCTGGCGCCGAATTCGTTGCCGATCTTGCGCAAGCGTTCGCCCATTTCGTCTTTCAGCTCGGTCGGGAACGGGCCGCTACCGACGCGCGTGGCGTACGCCTTGCAGATGCCCAGCACGTAGTCGATATCGCATGCGCCCACGCCGGTGCCGGCCAGCGCGCCACCAATTGTGGTGTTGCTGGAGGTGACGTAAGGATAGGTGCCGTGGTCGATGTCGAGCAGCGCGCCCTGTGCGCCCTCGAACAGGATGTTGCCACCTTCCTTGCGCACGTCGTGCAGAATCGTGGCGACATCGTCGACCATCGGACGGATATATTCGCCCCAGGCAAGCGCGTCTTTCAGCACGGTGTCGTAATCCACCGGCTCGGCCTTGAGCCACTGGGTGAGGATGAAGTTGTGATAGTCGACGGCGGTTTTGATCAGCGCCGGCAGTTCGTGCGGGTACATCAGATCGGCGACGCGCACGCTGCGGCGCGCGACCTTGTCCTCGTAGGCGGGGCCAATGCCGCGACCTGTTGTACCGATAGCCTTGCCACCGGCGGCGAGTTCGCGCGCCTTATCGACAGCGATGTGGTAGGGCATGATCAACGGCGTGGCCGGACTGATCTTGAGGCGCGAGCGCACTTCGACGCCGTTGCCTTCGAGCTCGGCGATCTCTTCCATCAATGCCGCCGGGGAAAGCACCACACCGTTGCCGATCAGGCACAGCGCGTCATCGCGCAGGATGCCCGAGGGGATCAGATGCAGCACGGTCTTTTTGCCCTTGATCACCAGCGTATGGCCAGCGTTATGGCCACCCTGAAAACGCACCACGGCGCCGACCTGTTCGGTGAGCAAATCGACGATCTTGCCCTTGCCTTCGTCGCCCCATTGCGCGCCGAGAATGACTACTGACTTGCCCATGACATATCCACTTGGCTGGAAATTATTCAAAAATAAGCCGTCATACCGGCGAAGGCTGGGATCCAGTTCCTGTTCAAAAGAAGCCGAGAACTGGATTCCAGCCTTCGCTGAAGCACTTTTCAACAGCGAAGCTGGTCAATGACGAGCAAAAAATATTCTCAAAATTTCTTCAACTAACTTAACTCTGCGCATCCTCGCTCATTCCGATGACAACGCGCTGCGGTACAGGTGAAGACTTTATTTGCTCTCGCCGAAGTAATGAAAAAACTCGGATTTCGGGTCGAGCACAAGTACACCGTTATTGTCGCGGAAGGTCTCGCGATAGGCTTCCATGGTGCGATAGAACGCATAGAATTCCGGGTCGCGACCGTAGGCCGCCGCATAGATTTCGGCGGCCCTGGCATCACCATCACCACGTGCGGTTTGCGCTTCCTTGGTGGCGTTGGCCTTGAGCACCAGCACTTGGCGATTAGCATCGGCTTTGATGCCGATGGCTTTTTCTTCGCCTTCGGCGCGCAGCGAATTCGCGACTTTTTCGCGCTCGGTCTGCATGCGCTTGAATACGGTCACGCTGACTTCGTCGGGCAACTCGATGCGCTTGACGCGCACATCGACAACGCGAATGCCGAACGTCGTGAGCGCTGCCTTGTTGGCCTGGTCGCGCACGTGTTCAGTGATGTCGGTGCGGCCGCCAGCGATCAGATCGTGCAGCGGACGAGAGTTGAATTCGAAGCGCAGTGCATCCTTGATGATCGGCGCGAGACGCAGACCCGCACTGGATTCGTCGCCACCGAAGGCGCGATAAAAAGCGGCTGCATCGACGATTTGCCATTTGACGAAAAAGTCGACATTCGCGCTTTTTTTCTCGGAGGTGAAATAACGCTCCGGCGAGGCTTCGAGATTCAGGATGCGCGCGTCGAACTTCAGCACCTGCTGGATCAACGGCAATTTAAAATGCAGGCCGGGCTCGAATTTCGAACCTTCGATGCGACCGAATTGCAACAGCACGGCCGATTCGCCCTCGCGCACAACAAACAACGAATTGGCCAGCAACATCACCAATAGCAGCGCGAGTACCGCGGATAAAGTTTTCACTGCTGACCTCCGTGCGGCGTTGCGCTGACGGTACCGAGCACTGGTGCGAGCGCGGCGTCTACTGGTGCGCCATCGCCGCCGCCCTTGAGTTTGTCGAGCGGCAGATAAATCAGATTCTTGCCATTGGTCATGTCGAGAACCTTGACGCTGCTGCTCAACACCTGCTGCAGAGTTTCGAGATACAGACGCTTGCGCGTGACTTCGGGGGCAGCTTTGTATTGGCCGTATAGAAGGCCAAATCGTTGCGCATCGCCTTCGGCGCGTGCAATACGTTCGGCTTTGTAACCTTCGGCTTCGGTTTTGATGCGTGTGGCTTCGCCGCGCGCTTTGGGCACGACATCGTTGGCATAAGCCTGTGCCTGATTTTCGATGCGCTGCTTGTCTTCGCGCGCGCTGTTGACGTCATCGAAGGACTTTTGCACTTCGCTCGGCGGCGATACCATCTTGAAATTGACGTCGGTCACCTGGATGCCGGAATCGTAGCCGTCCAGCGTCTGCTGCAGCACCTTCTTGGTTTCGCTGACCAGTTCCGAACCCTGGCCGGACAATGCCGTATCCATTTCGCTAGCACCGATTACCTGACGCACCGCGCTTTCTGCGGCCTGCTTCAAAGTGTCGTCAGGATTGCGAATGCTGTACAGAAAATGCTTGGCGTCGGCGATCTGATACTGCACGTTGAAATCGATTTGAATGATGTTTTCATCCTGCGTGAGCATGCGCACCTGATCCTCGACCGAACGCACATTGGTCACGTCGACCTTGGTGACTTGCTCGATCGGACGCGGCAACTTGAGGTTGAAACCTTCGTGCATCACACGCTCGAACTTGCCGAATCGCAGCACCACGCCGATCTGGCGCGCATCGACCACGGTCCAGCTATCGAACACACACCACGCCACGAGCACACCAACCGCGAGGCTGATAATGCCGAGGCTTGAACCCGCTCCGCCCGAGCCCGCGCCGCGCCCGCCGAAAATCTGGCCGATGGCCGCCTGCAGACGTTTCAACAGCGCGTCGAGATCCGGCGGCTTGTTGTTGCTTTTCCAAGGGTCGCGTTTGCCGCCACCCGGTTCATTCCAAGCCATCGTTCACTCCAATACAGCGGGCGCAAAAGTACACCGTCGCCAGAGATTTGGTGTCACACCAGAGAGATTGCAATCATTCAGGAAATTCGGGTTGCCGCTAAGGCAACCGCGCCGGTAGAAAACCGGTTGGAACCCATCAATATCGGCCGCGAGCCAGCCTTTGCAAGGCGAAGATCAGGGCCGCACGACATCGAACGGGTTTTTATGGCGGGGTTGCGGTGGAATTGTAGGCAGCTGCGTCCGGTACGGCAAGCAATTCGCGCTTCAGCCACGCGCCGTCGCCGTTCGGCAGGCCGTAAAGCTGCTCCAGCATCGCGCGTGGTGCGTCGATTTCCATCGCCCAGCCGGCATCTTCGGATTTCTCGCTGGCGACTAGGCCAAGCTCGAACAAACGTGCGCGCAAGCGCCCGGATTGCGCCGGCACATGCAACCAGTGATGCACTCTTTCGCGCATCAGGCTACGTGTAATCGCCACGCGCAAGAACTCGATGCCGTCACCGCTGGCCGCGGACATCCACACGCGCGGCGTGCTGCCGCCGTCGGTCCATTCGAGATGCGGCGTTTTTTCCGGCAAACGATCCAGCTTGTTGTAGATGATGACCTGCGGTACATCGTCGGCGCCGATTTCCTTGAGCACGTTTTCAACTTCGACCATACGGCTGTGGTGCTCGGGATCGGATGCATCGACCACATGCAACAGCAAGTCGGCGTCGCGTGTTTCCGCCAGGGTCGACTTGAACGCTGCGATCAGATCGTGCGGCAGATCGCGGATGAAACCCACCGTATCGGCCAGCACAAACGTGCCCGAGGCCAAGCCTTCTATACGGCGCAAAGTCGGATCGAGTGTGGCGAACAATTGATCGGCGGCGTATACACCAGCGCCCGTGAGCGTGTTGAACAAGGTCGATTTGCCAGCGTTGGTATAACCGACCAGCGCGACCAGCGGTACCGAGTTGCGCACCCGCGAACGGCGCGCTTGTTCGCGCTGCACCTGTACTTTGTCGAGGCGGCGGCTGAGCTGCAATACGCGCTCGGCGAGCAGACGTCGATCCATTTCGAGCTGGGTTTCACCCGGGCCACGGTTGCCGATGGCACCGCCGCGCTGCGAATCGAGATGCGTCCAGCCGCGCACGAGGCGCGTGGCGATATGTTTGAGCTGGGCCAGTTCGACCTGCAACTTGCCTTCGTGCGAACGCGCGCGCTGCGAGAAAATATCGAGGATCAAACCGGTGCGATCGACCACACGGCACTCGGTGAGTTTTTCGAGGTTGCGTTCCTGCACCGGCGACAGCGAATGATTGACCAGGATCAGATCGGCATCGAGCGCAATGCGCTGTTCCGCCAATTCTGCGGCCTTGCCGGTGCCGATGAAAAATTTCGGGTTCGGACGCTCGATGCGCGCACTCAGCGTACCGACCACAGTCGCGCCCGCAGAACGCGTCAACTCAACGAATTCTTCGAGTGCGGTCGGGTCATTCTCGCCTACCCAATGCGGCTGCAGCAGCAGCGCGCGCTCGCCTTTTTTTGATCGATCAAACAGGAGATTATTCGCTTTCGGCTAGTGGTTCGTGGGCGTCATCGGCGCCGGTGACGCCTTCCGTGATGCGCACATTGCGACTCGGAACCACGGTGGAAATGGCGTGCTTGTAAACCATCTGGCTGACGGT
>JAYVTP010000042.1:0-15350 GCA_043788685.1 Pseudolysobacter sp.
TTGTCGCCGAATCCCGGCCACAGGAATTTGCCGTCCGTGCCCTTGCGGAACCAGTTGACGTGAAAGATTTTCGGCAGCTTGCCGGCCTTGTCGGCGAACGACAACCAGTGGCCGAAATAGTCGCCGAAGTTGTAGCCGCAGAAAGGTTTCATCGCCATCGAATCGCGCCGCACCACGCCGACCGCGCCGGTCGCAGCAGCGGTAGTTTCGGAGGCCATGCTCGCACCGACCAATACACCGTGCGCCCAGTCGCGCGCTTCAAATACCAGCGGCACCAGCGATTCGCGCCGTCCGCCGAAAATGATCGCGGACAGCGGCACGCCCTGCGCATCTTCCGCATGCGGCGAGAAACTCGGACATTGCCGCGCCGACACCGTGAAGCGCGAATTCGGATGCGCTGCCGGGCCGTTCGCCGGATCGTAGTCGCGACCTTGCCAGTCTTTCGCCGGCATCTCGTGATTCAAACCTTCCCACCACGGCTGGTTGTCGGCGGTGACCGCGACATTGGTAAAGATCGCGTCGTGATCGAGCATCGCCAGCGCATTCGGGTTGGTCTTGGCACTCGTGCCGGGTGCCACGCCGAAGAAACCGGCCTCGGGATTTATCGCCCACAGCCGGCCATCGGCGCCGGGCTGCATCCAGCAGATATCGTCGCCGACCGTCCAGATTTTCCAGCCCGGATACGCGGCAGGCGGAATCAGCATCGCGAGGTTGGTTTTACCGCATGCCGACGGAAAAGCCGCGGCGACATAAAACGTTTCGCCCTGCGGATTTTCGATACCGACGATCAGCATGTGTTCGGCCAGCCAGCCTTCGCTGCGCGCCTGCCACGAGGCAATGCGCAACGCATGGCATTTCTTGCCGAGCAAGGCATTGCCGCCGTAACCCGAGCCGATCGACTTGATCGCGAGTTCTTCGGGGAAATGCATGATGTAGCGTTTTTCCGGATCGCGTTCGGCGACCGAATGCAGGCCTTTGACGAAACGACCTTCGCGCTCGATGCGCGCCTGTGCCGCGGCACCCATGCGCGTCATGATGCGCATGTTCGCGACCACGTAGGCGCTGTCGGTAATCTCGACGCCGCAACGCGCGATCGGCGAATCGATCGGCCCCATGCAATACGGAATCACATACAAAGTGCGACCGCGCATGCTGCCGGCGAACAACGCGTCGATCTTCGTATGCGCTTCGGCAGGCGCCATCCAGTGATTGTTCGGGCCGGCATCGTCCTTGTTCTCGGTGCAGACAAAGGTCAGATGTTCAACCCGCGCGACATCCGACGGATGCGAGCGATGCAGATAGCAATTCGGATGTGTGCTTGGGTTCAGTTCGATCAGGTCGCCGGACTCCAGCATGAGTTCGATCAGTGCCTCGTTTTCCGCATCGCTGCCGTCACACCAGTGAATGCGATCGGGCTGGGTAAGTCGTGCGACCTCATCGACCCAGCGATTCAGTGTTTCCAGTTTGCTTGCCATGAATTCCTCGAAGGCTTGCGCCCAAAGCTATAAAAAAAGGTACGGCGCGCGCTGCGATCACGCAGCGGTGCAGCCTCGCCACGCCGATTCGCGATCAGTCGGGAATCAGCGCGGCAATGGTGTGTTCGACATAAGATTCGTACTGCGCGTGATCCATGCGCGGCACGATCAACTGCAGCGAGAGCTGCAAAAATCCGACGTAGGCCGAATAAGCAAGCCGCGCGCGATGCACCGCCTGGCTGCGTTCCATGCCGGCCTGGCGATACGCGATGGTCAGAAAATCCATGCGACGCTGGCCGACGCGGCGCATCAGGGGCGCAACTTGAGCGTGCTCCAGCGCGCCCATCAACGCGGAATAAATCACGTGCGATTTTATTTCGCGACTGGTGCGGCGGAACAATTCGCGCAGACGTTCGCGCGGGTCGGTTATCGGTTCGACCGGGCCGAGCACGTTCTGTTCGTCGTCGCGCTCCCAGCGTTCGAGCGCGGCTTTAAGCAAGGCCTCGCGCGTGGCGAAATGCCAATAGAAACTGCCCTTGGTTACACCGAGTCGACGCGCCAGCGATTCGACCGCCACGGCGCCCACGCCCTGCTCCGCAATCATGTCGAGCGCACCGATTTCCCAATCGGTGGCGCTCAGGCGCGAGGGCCGTTCCAGTTTTTTGACGATACTCAACATGCGGTGATGGTGACGCAAGCCAGTGAAAAGGTGAAGCCGCAGTGCAGCGCACGCGTTGCGCTATTCTATCTAATCGGCGCATCTCATACTTTCCATACGCTCGCGTATTGACAGCCTTGGGCGCAAATACCATACTCAGCGGTATGGTTTCCGTCGAAACATTCTCCACCGTACCGCACGCCGGCTCGCAAATACGCTTGCCAGCCTCGGACGGCCTGCATCTGGCGCTGGAATACTTCGGCGATCCTACCGCGCCGACCGTGATGTTTGCGCATGGTTTCGGCCAGACCCGCCAAGCGTGGCGCAATACCGCGATGCAGCTTGCCGAACAAGGCTGGTGCTGTATCAGTGCCGACGGACGCGGTCACGGCGACAGCGCGTGGCTGCCGGGCGGTGATTATTCGATGCAGCAGTTCACCACCGATCTGATCCAGATCGCGCGTGAATGCGCCGCACCACCGGTGCTGGTGGGAGCCTCGATGGGCGGTCTGCTCGCGCTCGCCGCCGAAGCCGAAGCTGGGCCGGGGTTGTTCCGCGCGCTGGTGCTCGTGGATATCACGCCGCGCTGGGAAACCGCCGGCGTCGAACGCATTCTCACCTTCATGCGCGCCTATCCCGATGGTTTTGCCGACCTCGATGAAGCGGCGGCCGCGATCAAGCAATATCTGCCGCAACGCCGCGAAAGCACGCCAAGCGAACGTCTGCGCAAATACCTCGTGGCGCGCGAAGATGGCCGATTGCGCTGGCACTGGGACCCGCGCCTGCTCGATATCGTCAGCGGTGACACGGCACGGCAGCAGGCCGATCTCGCAATCGCCGCGCGCAGCATTCGTATCCCGACGCTGCTGATCAGCGGCAGCGAAAGCGACATCGTATCGAGCGCCACGATCGACGAATTTCTCGTGCTGGTGCCGCATGCAAAACACGTCTCCGTGCCGCGCGCCACGCATATGCTGGTGGGCGATCGCAACGACGCATTCACCGACGCCGTTCTCAAATTCATTCAACCGCTGCGCGAAAACGCAGCGGATTCCCTAGGAGTAAGACCATGAGTTCCTGGTATCCGATCCTCGCCGTACTCGTCAGCTCGCTGGCCTGCGCCTATCTGCGCGTGAACTTGCGCCAATGGAGCATCGTCACTGCCGCCGCGTTCATCATCGCAGCCGTGCTCGCGCAAAGCTCGTGGCTCAGCACGATCATCTGCGCCGCGATATTCGCGTTGATTGTTGTGCCGCTGAATTTGCCGGATTTCCGCCGCAAGCGCCTGACCACGCCATTGCTGGCGATTTATCAGAAGATCACGCCGGAAATTTCCGACACCGAAAAAGTCGCGCTCGAAGCCGGCACGGTCGGTTTTGAAGGCGAGCTGTTCAGCGGCAAACCCGACTGGAAACAGTTGTTGTCGCAGCCAGTGCCGCAGCTCAGCCTGGAAGAACAGGCCTTTCTCGACGGGCCGTGCGAGCAGCTCTGCCAGATGATCAACGACTGGGAAATCACGCACGAACGCGCCGACCTGACGCCGGAAGTGTGGGACTTCGTCAAGACTCACAAATTCTTCGGCATGATCATTCCGAAGAAGTACGGCGGTCTGGAATTTTCCGCGCTGGCGCACTCGGCGGTGCTGCAGAAGGTGGCGAGCATTTCGGGCACGGTGTCCTCGACGATCGCGGTACCGAACTCGCTCGGCCCGGCCGAATTGCTGCTGCATTACGGCAGCGACGAACACAAAAATTATTACCTGCCGCGTCTAGCCGATGGTCGCGAGATTCCGTGCTTCGCCCTGACCGGCCCGATGGCCGGTTCGGATGCGACGTCGATTCCCGATACCGGCATCGTCTGCAAGGGCGAATGGCAAGGTACAAACGTGCTCGGCGTGCGCCTCACGTTCGACAAGCGCTACATCACGCTCGCGCCGGTCGCGACCTTGGTCGGCCTCGCGTTTCGCATGTACGATCCGGATGGTTTGCTCGGTGAGAAAAAAGATATCGGCATCACCTTGGCGCTGTTGCCGCGTGATGTGAAAGGTCTGGAAATCGGACGTCGCCATTTCCCGCTGAACGTTCCGTTCCAGAACGGTCCGGTGCGTGGCAAGGATGTGTTCGTACCGCTGTCGCAGCTGATCGGCGGCGCCGAAATGGCTGGCCACGGCTGGCGCATGCTGGTCGAGTGTCTCTCGGTCGGTCGCGCAATTTCGCTGCCGTCGAACGCCACCGGCGCGATGAAGATGGGCACGATCGCGACCGGCGCCTATGCGCGCATGCGCAAGCAGTTCGGCATGTCGATTGGTCGGTTCGAAGGGATCGAGGAAGCGCTCGCGCGCATCGGGGGTTATACCTACGCCGTGACTGCACTATCGCGTGCGACTGCCGCTGCGGTTGATCGCGGCGAAAAACCCGCGGTGCCATCGGCGATCGCAAAATTCCACGCCACCGACATGGGTCGCCAGGTCATCACCGATGCGATGGATATCCACGGCGGCAAGGGTGTGATCCTCGGCCCGAAAAACTATCTTGGCCGTGCGTGGCAAGGGGCGCCGATCGGCATCACCGTCGAAGGCGCGAACATTCTCACGCGCAGCTTGATGATCTTCGGCCAAGGTGCAATCCGCTGCCATCCGTACGTGCTCCAGGAAATGCTAGCGGCGCAGGAACCGGATTACCGCACACGCCTGAAAACCTTCGACACGTTGTTGTTCAAGCACATCGGTTTCGCGATCTCGAACGCCGTGCGCAGCGTCGTGCTCGGCCTCACGCACGGATCCATCGGCGCGGCACCCGGCGACAAATACACCAAACGTTATTACCGAAAACTCAATCGCTACAGCGCCGCACTGGCATTGTGCGCGGATACGTCGATGCTCGTGCTCGGCGGCAAACTCAAGCAGAAAGAAAAACTTTCGGCGCGCCTCGGCGATGTGTTGAGCCAGTTGTATATTTCAAGCTCGATGCTGAAGCGTTACGAGGATCAGGGTCGCCCGCTCGCCGATCAACCGCTGCTGGCGTGGGCGATTCACGACAGCGTCTACAAGATGCAGACCGCGCTCGACGGCGTATTGCGCAACTTCCCGGTGCGCCCGGTGGCGTGGGTTTTGCGCGCGCTGGTGATGCCGCTGGGTCGGCGCGAGGAGATGCCGAGCGATCGTCTCGGCAGCAAGGTTTGCGAGCTGCTGCTGGCACCGTCGGAAGCCCGCACGCGCATGAGCGAGTGGCTGTATCTGACACCGGCGCCGAACAACATGATCGGCCGCATGCACGCCGTGCTCGGCGAGGTCATTGCTGCTGAAGCGATGGAGCGCAAGATCGCCAAGGCGCTGCGGAGCGGCACGCTGAAATCACTCGATCATGTCGAACAACTCATCGAAGCCGAACAGCTTGCAGTGATCAGCAGTGACGAACGCAAACTGCTGGAAAAGACCCGCGCGGCTGTCGCAGAATTTATTGCAGTGGATGATTTCGACAGCAGCGAACTCGAAGCCACGGTGAAGCAGGCGAAGCGTCCCGCACTGCGTTCTGCGGCCTGATCGAAGCGGAGCAACCACGTCATGCGCTCGGTACTGGAATCCCACGAGCGCCTGATACGCTGGCCCGGCGGTCGCTGGCTGTTTTCGCGTCTCGTGTGTTTTCGCGCGCCGTATTTCGCCAGTATCCATCCGCTGATCGAAACCCTCGCGTGGGGCGAATGCGTGGTGTCGATCCGGCATCGCCGCAGCGTGACCAACCACATCGGCACCGTACACGCGATCGCACTCTGTAATATGGCCGAACTCGCGGCGGGCTTGTGTACCGATGCGAGCCTGCCTGCAGACATGCGCTGGATCCCGAAAGGCATGACGGTGGAATATTTGCAGAAGGCGGTCGGCGCGCTGCACGCATGCGCAAAACTCGATGTCTTGCCGCTATCGAGCAGTGACGGTTACGAGTTTGTGCTGCCGGTCGAAGTGAATGACGATGCCGGGTAAACCGTATTTCGCGCATCGCTCAAGATGTGGATTTCGCCGCGCCAGAAACGCGGCTGAAATATACCGCGCTTAGTCTCGCCGCCGAAAAACTCAGTCCTGCATCAGCACCGCGGCATGATGGCGCAGATGGTCTTCGATGAACGTGCTGATGAAATAATAGCTGTGATCGTAACCGGGCTGACGCCGCAGGATCAGCGCTTGGCCCGCCTTCGCACATGCCGCTTCGAATAGTTCGGGCTTGAGTTGTTCCACCAGAAATTTATCGGCTTCGCCCTGGTCAATCAGAATCGTGCCCGGAAAAGTTTTACGTTGCACGAGTTCGGTCGCATCGTAATTTTTCCAGCTCGATTTATCCTCGCCGAGAAAACGCGGCAAGGCGTTTGCGCCCCAAGGACACTGGCTCGGCGCGACGATCGGAGCGAATGCTGACACCGACCGATATTGCTGCGGACTGCGCAACGCGCAGACCAGCGCGCCATGCCCGCCCATCGAGTGGCCGAAGATTCCTTGCCGCGTAACATCCGCCGGAAAATTCGCCGCGATCACCGCCGGCAATTCGCGCGTGACATAGCTGTACATGTTGAAATGCGCCGACCACGGCGCCTGCGTGGCATCGAGATAAAACCCCGCCGCCGTGCCGAAATCCCACGTATCGTTTTCGCCGGCAATGCCGGTGTTGCGCGGACTGGTATCGGGCGTCACGAGCATGAGTCCGAGCTCGGCGGCGAGACGTTGCGCGCCGGCCTTGATGACGAAGGTTTCTTCGCTGCAGGTCAGCCCGGCCAGGTAATACAACACCGGCACGTTGCCATGCGCGGCTTGCGGCGGCGTGTAGACGGCGAAGCGCATCGGCGCTGCGCATACATCCGACATGTGCCGATAAAAACCCTGCACACCGCCGAAACTGCGCTGCTCGGAAATGGTTTCGATGTCCATCGATTGCTCTCGTTTGTTTTGATTGCCGAATCAGCCATCGACTACGGCGACTGCGGATCGGCATGATTCTCGGCGGCAAGGCTCGAAGATCGCACCAAACGCCAGCCCAGCCATGCCGAAGCGCTTGCAGCGAGTGCACTTAGCAATGCAAATCCCGGCACGCTCACGCTCAGCAACTTAAGCCCATCGACAGAACTCTGTACACTCACATCACCGAAACGCCATACCGCAGTGTCGATGAAATTTTTCGCCTTATAGCGCGTTTCGCGATCCACACGCGTGTACAGACTTTCGCGTGCGGGCTGCTCCATGCCGTACGCACCGGCTCGGCTCAATATGATTGCAATGGCGACCGCCATCGGGGTGGACAGCCACACTACTACCAATAGCGCAGCCGCTTTGACCAAAGCTGGTGCGACCATTCCTGGCATAGGCCCTCGTTTCGCTAACAACCAGCGGGCTACCGTCGCTTGTAGAATTGCCTGCAGGATATTTGTCGCGAGATCGATATGCGCAAAAAACTCGGCACGCAATTTGTCATCCGCATAAAACATCCTCGCGATATCGGCTTGCATCGAATACAGCACGGTCCCGACGCAATCGCCTAGCAACATTAGTAATGCCATGCGTCGTAGAAACGGCGTGCGTGAATCAGCGATGCCTTTCTTTGTGTCGCTTTTGCCTCCGAACAAACGATGTAGCTGCATCATCGGCCACGTCCACGCATACCAGACAAGAGATGTGCCCAGCACGAGCTGTGCCCCTGCGAGCATGCTGCCGCCGATTACGGTGTCACCGCGCCGCTCATCGCCAGCGACCGGATTGCGCCGTGACCAAGCGTTCAAACCGAAGATGCAACCCAGCGCGAGCGAAACCATCGCCGCCGCCACGGCGAACAGCATGGCGATTCCAATGTACTTAACCAGCAAACTTGCCAGCGCCGACCCGGCAACGGCTCCTGCAGTACCTCCCAGTGCAATCACGCCAAATAGCCGATGCGATTGCTGCACGCTGAAAATATCGGCCATGAAACTCCAGAACACCGACACTACGAACAGATTGAATACGCTGACCCAGACGAAAATCACCGCGGCCAATATTTGCGGATCGAACTGATTGCGGATCTGAATCACCGGAACCAGTACACACATGCACGCAATAGAAAACACATATACCAACGGCACGAACCGCTTGCGCGAATAATTCGCGACGAGTGAACCGTAGAGCGGCACCAACATCAGCATGACGATGAAAACCGCAGCGTAGTACCACACCAGCGATCGCGAACCATTATGCGAGGCCAACTGCTCGCGCACTGGGCGGATCACGTAATACGCGCCGAGCACGAAGAAAAAATACGCAAACGAAAGCAGCAACGCCGGCCACTCTTCGCGCCTGGCATCCACCCACAAATGCGTGCGCAACCACGCCGGCAAACCTGACTTGTTCAACAGCGCGGTTCCTTGACCGAGGCGGAATGCAAAGCCTAGCAGAAGTCGGAGAAAATCCGGCTGCCTTTGCGTACCCTGCGGCAGCAGGTCTGGTGCGTTGCAGATTTGCGCAGGCCGAGCGATACCGTATTCTGCGCGCATGAATACGACTTTGGCTTCGTTGCATATCTACCCGATCAAATCCTGCGCCCAGCTCACGCTGGATTCCGCTGTTGTCGAAACGCGCGGCCTCGCGCACGATCGACGCTGGATGATCGTGGATCAGAATGCACGGTTCATCACCGGTCGCGAATTGCCGCAGATGACCTTGCTGCAGGCCGAACCGGGTGCTGGCGGCCTCACGCTGCGCGCACCGCAGATGGTGTCTTTGCATGTTGCCTTTCCGCTCGCGAATACAGCGCGGCTGGATGTCACGGTATGGAAAAATATCGTCGCCGCACAACTCGCCGATGCTTCTGCGAACGTCTGGCTGAGTACATTTCTGGCGCGACCGTGTCGCTTGGTTTTCATGGACGATGATTGCGTGCGCGCGGTCGAGATCGAACATGCACTTGCAGGCGACGAAGTCAGTTTTGCCGATGCGTATCCGCTGCTGATGATCTCGCAAGCTGCGCTGGATGGCTTGAATGCGCGGCTCGCGCGTCCGGTCGGCATGTGGCAATTTCGCCCGAACCTCGTGGTGGCCGGATGTGAGGCGCACGCGGAAGATCGCTGGTCGCGAATTCGCATCGGCGAGATCGAATTCGATGTGGTCAAATCCTGCACGCGCTGTGTGTTCACGACGGTCGATCCGGCACGCGGCGAATTCAGCGCCGGTGGCGAACCGCTGCGCACGTTGATCGGTTATCGGCGCACGCCCGCCGGCGTTACCTTCGGCCAGAATTTGATCGCGCGTGGCCAAGGCGTGCTTCGTGCCGGGGACGCGATCGAAGTTCTGGAGCATCTGCTCTAGCCTCGCCGACTAGCCTTCGGCTTCCACGCAAAAACAAGAAAATCATGACCTACGATTATGTGATTGTCGGTGCCGGTTCCGCCGGTTGTGTGCTGGCCAATCGGCTCAGCGCGGATCCTTCCAAACGCGTGCTGTTGCTCGAAGCCGGGCCGGGCGACTGGCATCCGTTCATCCACATGCCGGCGGGTATCGCCAAGCTGGTGGGCAAAAAGGGCGTCAACTGGAATTACACGACCGAGCCCGAAGCGCAGCTTGAGAATCGCCGCCTGTGGTGGCCGCGCGGCAAGGTGCTTGGCGGTTCGAGCTCGATCAATGCGATGTGTTATATCCGCGGCGTCGCGGGTGATTACGATGCGTGGGCTGGGCTCGGCAATCCGGGCTGGAGCTGGAACGACGTGCTGCCGTACTTCAAGCGCGCCGAGGCCAACACACGGGGTGCGGATGCACTGCATGGCGGAGACGGCCCGCTCGGCGTGCAGGATCTGACCTATCACAATCCGTTGTCGCAGACGTTTATCGACGCGGCCGCAGCGAGCGGCTTTGCGCTCAACAAGGATTTCAACGGCGCCACGCAGGAAGGTTTCGGTTATTACCAGGTGACGCAGAAAAACAGCGCGCGTTGCTCCACCGCGCAAGGGTATCTGCGCCCGGTGCGTGGACGCGCCAACCTGACCGTGCGCACGAGTGCGATCACGCAGCGCGTGCTGATCGAATCGGGCCGCGCGGTCGGTGTGGACTATCGCCACCACGGCCGCTTGAAACGCGCCGAAGCGCGCGAAGTTTTGCTGTGCGGCGGCGCGATCAACTCGCCGCAGTTGCTGATGTTGTCGGGTGTCGGCCCGGCCGATGAATTGCGCAAGCACGATATTCGCATCAAAAATGCGTTGCCCGGCGTCGGTGAAAATCTGCAGGATCATCTCGATATCTGCACGATTGATCGCTGCACCCAGCCGATCACCTACGATCAGATCAGCGACATTTCCACGGCGTGGAATTATTACCTCAAGCGCCGTGGCCCCGGCACATCGAACGTGGCCGAAGCCGGCGGGTTCGTGCGTACGCGGCTGGCGCGGGATGAGCGCTGCGACATGCAATTCCATTTCGTGCCGGCCATTCTCGACGATCATGGCCGCCACCGCCTGCCCGGTTACGGCTACACGCTGCACGCGTGCGCATTGCATCCGCACAGCCGTGGCGCGATTCGTTTGCACTCGGCCAATCCAGCCGATGCGGCGGCGATTCACGCGAATTATCTGAGCGATCACGATGGTCACGATCTGGCGATGCTCGTCGAAGGCGTAAAACTGTCGCGCCGGATTTTTTCCGCCGCCACGTTTTCGCCATATCGCGGCGACGAGATTTTTCCGGGCAGCGCCACACAGTCCGATACCGAGATCGAAGCGTTTATCCGGCGCAAGGCCGAAACCATTTATCACCCGATCGGCACGTGCAAGATGGGCAATGATGACCAGTCAGTGGTCGATGCCGAACTGCGCGTGCACGGCGTAAGCGGGTTGCGCGTGGTCGATGCATCGGTGATGCCGATGCTGCCGACCGGCAATACCAATGCGCCGACGATCATGATCGCGGAAAAGGCCAGCGATTTGATTTTGGCGGGCTGAACGTATACCGCTGCGGGACACCCCCGGATTCAAACCGGGTTCTCTTCTAAGCTGGAGTATGAGTTCCGACACCATACGCAAATGGAAGGCTAGACGTATAGATGGCTAGAACTAAACGCGGAAGTTGTGGAGACTTTATAGGTTGAATTGCCAATCTTATGCGGAGACTCTCACTGAGTCTTACTCACTAGTATTAATACGATCAATGATGTAGCGTGTTTGCAAGCATAGCGATTTCATTTCGATCCTTTCAACTGCGTTACTACTGGAGGTCCATATGCTAAACACGCGCCCGGACAATGTCTGCGACGCGATCTTTTATAAGCTACTTAGGAGATATTATGGGTACTGACATTAACTGGCGGTTGACCGGCGGAATCAGATTAAAAAGCGCACGTCTCAGCAGGGGGCTAACGCTACGTGATATTTCGCTAATAACGCCAAAATTTTCTCAGTCGCGCTTATCCAGCTACGAGAATGGAAAAAGAGCCATGAACCCCGACGTTGCATACGAGTTGGGCGGCATTGTCGGAGCTTCAGTCGCACATCTATTATGCGTAGACATGTTTGAGACTAGGTCATATCAATTGTAAATATTGATATTTTAGCGGCGACTTGCGTTACGGCGATCGCCGCGTTTCGGTGCTGTGCTGTGCAGATCTATCCAAAGCAAAGCACAAGTCTTACTTCGGTGCCAAGTTTCAAGCCACCTGATCCAACTGCGGTGGCAGCGGGCAATGCAGCGATGCGCAGATCGTGCGCAGCAGTTCGGCTTCGCTGACGCTGACTTTGCCGTCGGCGCTGATCGCGGCGGTCAAGCCACGCAGCAATAATTCTTTGCCGGCGGGCGCGAGCAGATCGAGCGCACGCAACGCGCCATCCATCGCCATCGTCCATTCTTTCGGCGGCGCGTAGGGCGCGGTGCTATCCGGCAATACTTCGCGCATGCCTTGCAGATAGGCGTGGCGCGCGGCAGGTTCGTCGTCATTGCCGTAACGCGCGACGATAGAAAAAAGATCGGTCACCTGCGCGGCGCAATCCGGCAATTTGTTGCGGCCGATCGACGCGCTGCGCGATGGATCGAGCGCTTCGATCACCTGCACGGTGACGAGTTTGGCGAGGCAATATTCTTCGAGGCTGGTCTGACCGTCGGCCTGAATCAGTTGATTCAAAACCAGCACGAATGTCTGCAACGCCGGGCGCGGCTGTTTGCGCAATGCCGGGAAAGCGAGCGCTGCGAGGGGCAGGCGCTGCATCGGGTGCAATGCGGCGACTTCCGGCAATAACTCTTCGACCTTCTGGCGCATCGCGGTATCGTAATAACGTTCAATCAATGCCAGTTGGCGCGTATGGATTTCCGGCGCCTGCTCCAGCACGAGTGAATAGATCAGCGGCATCGCGCGATCGAGTGTGTAGGCCAGGCTGCGCATGCGATCGGGGATCGCATTGTTGAGCGTGCCGGCGGTTTGATAATCGTCCTTGCCGGGTGCCGATACTTGCGCCACCACCATCTGCGGACTGACGCTGAGTTGCGCGTTTGCGGCGGGCAATGGCGCGGCTTTATCGGCAACTATTACGGCTTGTGCGGCGCGCATCACCATCGATGCGGCGCCGACCGGGGCGAGGCCGGAGATCGATACGTTGCTGTCGTTCATGTCGGATGCCGCAACCGGCTCCGACCACGCTGCGGCGATTACGGCGAATTCGCTCTCGTTGAAATTCGGTTCGATCGCGCGGATGCGTTTTGGTAGCGGCGGATGCGTGGCGAACATCGCCGAATAACCGATGCCGTCGCCGAACAACATGTGCGCAACTTCTTCCTTGTCGGAGACGCCGAGTTTCGAGCCTTCAGCGAGGCCACCGATTTTTTTCAGCGCGCCGGAAATGCCAACGGTCTGGCGCGTGAACTGTACCGCCGAGGCATCGGCGAGATATTCGCGCTGGCGCGAAATGCCGGCCTTGATCAGGCGCCCGAAAAACAGACCGATGCCGCCGATCGCCATGAGGGCAAAACCGAACGCGACAATGCCGCCGTTGTTGCGGCGATCGTCGGAACTGCTGAACCAGAATCCACCTTGCGCAATTTTCTGACCGACGATAAACAACACGAGGATGCCGAACACGACGCCCATGAGGCGGATGTTCAGGCGCATGTCACCGTTGAGCACGTGGCTGAATTCGTGCGCGATCACGCCTTGCAATTCTTCGCGCGTGAGTTTGTCCATCGCGCCGCGCGTGACTGTGACTGCGGCATCGGCAGTGGTATAGCCGGCGGCGAAAGCGTTGATGCCGGGTTCGTCTTCCATCACGAAAATTTCCGGCACGGGCACGCCGGAGGCGATCGCGATTTCTTCAACGACGTTGCGCAAACGTCGATACGCGAAGTCGCTGGTATCGGCCGGCACCAAGGTCGCGCCAAGTTGCAACGCGACCGCCGAGCCGCCCGAGCGCAAGGTCGAAATCTTGTACGCCGATGCCAGACCGATGACGCCAAGCGTGATCGCCGTCGACAGGAACAGTGCGCCCGGACTGAAAATGCTCATCGTCACATGCGCGGTGCTGTGGCGGCCACCGCCGCTGTTCATCGCGATGACCAGCACCAGATCGACCGCGAACACGATCGCCGCGACCGCCACGATGAACAACATCAGCATGTGGCGCGTGTGCTTGCGCGCACGCTCCTGCTGTTCAAAGAAGTTCATCGTGGCGCTCCTGTTTCAGTACCTGATTCTTGCCCGATTCGACCGTGTGTAGTTCAAGGTTTTTAGCTGAAAGAAACCTTGACCGCTTCGCGTTTCTGCGGCGATTCGATTTCCAGCGGCGTCGCGGCGGTGAAACCGTACATGTTGGCGATGAACGAGCTGGGAAACACTTCGCGACGATTGTTGTAACCCATCACCGCATCGTTGTAGGCCTGGCGTGCGAACGCGACCTTGTTCTCGGTGCTCGTGAGTTCCTCGGACAACTGCATCATGGTCTGATTGGCTTTCAGGTCGGGGTACGCTTCGGCCAGCGCGAACAATTTTCCGACCGATTGGGTGAGCACATTCTCCGCGCCGGACAACTGCTGCATCGCATTCGGATCACCGGGATTGGCTTTCGCCGCACTCAATCCGCTGACGGCGGAGTTCCGCGCCTGAACCACGGCTTCGAGCGTTTCGCTCTCGTGCTTCATGTAGCCTTTGGCGACTTCGACCAGGTTCGGAATGAGGTCGTAGCGGCGCGTCAGCTGCACGTCGATCTGCGCGAACGCATTCTTGTAACCGTTGCGTCCAGTGACCAGGCCGTTGTAGATGCCGACGGCCATGAACACGACCACGCCGACGATGATAAGCAGAATCAGCAAACTCATATTCCTTTCCTCCAGAACGTTGCGCTAGATAGAATGTCCGACATGCATTGTTGCAAACATGCCGACGATGCGAATCAACCCAGGATTACCTGCGCGCTGCAACAATTACCTAACTCGCCGCGCAGATCTTTGCTTTAAGATCCTTGCACCCTGCAGGGTTCCATGCCGATCAAGAATACCACGGGTAGAATTGCCCCAGAGGACAATACAAGCGAATGAATCATGTTCGTACTTTGGTACTGCTGCTGACGGCGACCAGCCTCGCAGCGATGCCGACTCTCGATGCTCACGCGGCACGCAGCAAAGCCAAGGCGGGTTCGGCGGCGAGCAAGAAAAATCCGACCGTCGCGCCGTCGCTGCTGGCCAATCCCAACGCGGGTCCGCGCAACGCCGAAGACACCGCAAAAAATCTCGATCAATGGCTGGATCTGGTCGATCAATCCGGCCAGGTGTCGGGCCTTGCGGTCGCTGTCGTGCAGGACAATAAAATTTTGCTGCAGCGAGGCATCGGTTACGCCGACGCGAGCAAACGTTTGCCGGTGACGGCAGATTCGGTGTTTCGCCTGGCCTCGTTATCCAAGGCGTTCGCAAGCGGACTGGCGGGCCTGATGGTACGTGATGGATTGTTCGGCTGGGAGACGCGAATCGGCAGCGTATTGCCCGCGTTCGAGCTACATGATTCGTCGGCGAGCGCACAGCTCACCATCGGCGAAATTCTCAGCCAGAGCGTCGGCCTGCCGCACAACACCTACGACAATTTGCTGGAACAGGACGAGCCATATCAACTGCTCGTGGAAAAACTCAAGGAAGTACCGATGGCGTGTCCGGTCGGTCAGTGCTACGGCTACCAGAACATCACCTACAGCCTGATCGGCGATATCACCTACGCGTTAACCGGCGATTTTTTTTATCATCAGGTCGAGAA
>JAYVTP010000043.1:0-7097 GCA_043788685.1 Pseudolysobacter sp.
AGCGATTTCACGCCATCGTCGAGACCGTCGAGTGTTTCGAGTTCGTATTTCAGTGCCATGTGAATGCGCCCCAAGCGCCAGATAAAGCGGCTCAGCCGCGAAAAAGAAAAAGGCCCGCAAATGCGAGCCTCAGAAATGAAAAACCCGGCGCGTGGCCGGGTCGGTGGGTGGTTTAAATACCTGCGCGTTTAAACGCAATCGGGTCGAGCTTCCTCATGTCTGCGAGCGTCAACGGCATGAAGTTTCGATCAAGCTGCAGAGCTGCGAAGCGGTCGGCGCTCAAACCACCATCGCGGAATAATTGCCCGCGTGTCGGGCCTAAAACCGTGTCTTGGAAATCATCCGATTGCGTCTGCAGCCATTCGTAATACGACTGCGAGTAGTTGACGCGCGATGTGCCGGCTTGCTGGTCGGCGTTGAGAAATTCGAGATCAGGGCCGAAGTACGGAATCAGATTGCAGCGACACTGGTAATGGATTGGAGGCTGCGGCCCTTTGTCGAGTTTGAATACTTTCAGATCGAGCGATCGGCACACTTGGCACGTCTTGCCATCCAGCGTGGCGACCCACTGATATCCAGTCACGATGTCCGCATTCGCACTGTAGGTTTCGGTGCGTCCAACCGATGCGGCCTGTTGAATCACCGTACGTACCATCAGCCCAGCGTTGCGCGCCGTGATGTCGAGCAAGCCGTCTTTGTAGCGCAGGCCGGGCGTGCCGAGCAGTGATGCGATTATCTTGTCTCGCGTATCACCGCGCGCTTGACCGAGCCGAATGAGTCCGACAACAGCGCCAGCCTGATCCTGCGCCCATTGCTCGAGATACGGTGCCAGCAGCTTGCCGCGATCTGCGCCCGATAACGCCATCGGCATTGCGAGTAGTGCCAAGGCGATCTGTGAAAAACTCGGCTTGTTCGGCGAGAAATCCGGGCTGACTTGATCGATTGCGTCGGTTGTGAACTGCGCCTCGTAATCGGCAAAGTCAATCAGGTCTTGCTGCAGTCGATCGGTGTATCCGCTGTATATATCGTTCAGCACGTTTGACGTGTTGTTGAGCTGCTGATTGAGCCGTGCGCGCGTCACGTTGTTGAGCGCCATCAAAGCCAATGCGGCAATGATCGCGTCTCGTATTGCTACCAATACCGGTTTGAACTGTTCGACCAGGTTCGACGCATACATTTGCGTCAGCACGGCCCGGCGCGTGCCTACATCCGCCATGACACCGGCAGCGACCAGCGTTTGCAGCCCGCTATCGTTGGTTTGCTTTGCGGCCTGAGCCATTACGCGACTGCCGCCTGTTCAACTAGCGCCTGCTGGTTCGACGGAGTGGGCTGAACTGCTTGTAACGCAGGCTGAGCCATCACCGCTTGCATCATGCTCGCGCTAGTCGTCGCAGTTTCGGATTCCAGCTCTTGCCGAATGTCATCGTCCGTTTTCTCCGGGTTGATCACATTCAGCCGCTGCAGGTACGACCATGCATCCGACTGCGGCACAAGGCCGGATTGATACGCTTGAATCACTGCCAGAATCTCAGGGCCGTTCAGCGGACTGATCACGAACTCGGTATCGATGCTGAAATTCACATCTTCCGGGTTGCCGCCCATGAAAATTGAGGCCCATTTCAGGGCTTTCGTAAACGCAAAACTGAGGTTGTCGCAGACCAGCGATAGCGTCGATTTATCGTTACTTTCGTCGTGGCCGGACTGCGTTGCGGTCTTGCTCGATTTGTTCGGCTGGATCAGCTTCGCGCCAAGCGCGCGCATCTGCTCTTCTTTTGATCGCATGGCCTCAGAAGCCAGCGAGTTCGGCTGTGCTGTAGCGATGCCGAATGCGCCGCCGATGGGGAGCGGCAACACGACACGCGAGCCGAGAGATATGCCCTCTTTCATCAGCTTGTCGCGCCACTCCTCGGTAAGCCCGGTCATCCACGGTTGCGGTTGACCAACAAGAAATACCGATTCTTCGTAGTCCGCTGAATTGCGGAAGTGCGCGATGTTCAGGACCGCGATATCAAACAGCGGCGAGACGGCAATCGCGGTCTTGTGGATGCCGCAAAACGACTGAATGTCCGGCGTGTTTTTTTCAGAGCCGACAAACTCAAACGGAATTTCGCGCCAAGGCTGCCCGGTGCCATCGAGCATCGTGCGAATACCATTGCTCACGTAATCCTTTGCGTCGTCTGGCTTCGTCCACACCTCTTGCGTGTAGACGCCATCAATCAGCCGCAGCACGCGATACGTGACCGTTGCCGTCATGCTGAAATCAGCGTAGTCCGCTGTCGATTCACGCAGCACGACTAGCGTCAATTTCATTGCGCCGCCGATGCGTTCCTCGCGCCAGTTGATAATGCTGTGCGCGGGATACAGATTGATCGTTGCGACCATTTTGCCGCTGGCGACATCCAACTTGCTGGTTTGCTGGCCTTCCGCGCTCGGCGGGAAATCGACCATCAGCCCTGCGCGAGTGGTGCGCAATACTTCGCCCAAGGTTTCCTGCGCGACTTGTACTACGCCATGACCTGCGCCATCGGCGTTATCAGCCAGGTACTCGGTTTCGGGCGGCGTCTGAATGTCCGGCGAGCCGCTGAACGCCATACCGACAAGACTTGTAAGCGTTCGGCCACATGCGTTGTAGTACACCGCCCGATGCAGATACTGCTCGTAGCGCTTCGTCGCCGATACGCTGATATCCATCGGATTCGGTCGCGGCAAATACAGCTCGCGCTCGCGCTTGATCGCCGCTTCACCCGCGCAGGCGTCCGCCACATAACGCCACAGAATCAGATTCTCTGCGTACTCTGGCCGGCAGTAATCGACCGTGTTTTTACTTGCGATCGGTGCAGTCAATTCGGTATTCCAGGCAATAAAAAACCCGCGTTATGCGGGCTCGGGGTTTGCTTGTGATTAGTAGTCATGCGGCGAATCGGAACGGTAGATCTACGGCTGGTTTTATCAGCGGGAACATTCGGTGAATGCAATAGCCAGCGGCATCAAGTGTGTGATCGTTGCCAGACGCTTTGTCAGGCTCGCCACTCGGCGTCCAGACTTGTTGTTCCAAGTGTTCGGCGTAGGTCGGGCAAAGCTGCGCGTTGACGCGGTATCTGCGTTCACCGTGCGCATTACAAAACATCGCATTCATTGCGTTGACTCGATCTTTTACGGGGGGATTGCTTGCCGGTGCCAGCGGTTGAAAACCAGCAGCCCGCAGCAGCGCAATATCGGTCTCGCTGGCATTCACGGATTTGCGTGATCCACCCGAAGCATCGGGATACACGCGTATCTCGCACGTTTTCTGCCAGTCTGAATCTGTGTATTTCCAGTATTTCTCACGCACCCTGCGGATCATGTCCGGCGTGTCGTAAGCGTTGATTATTTCGGCCACCGCGCGAGGCTGTCCGTCGCGCAGCACATGGACGATCGCCGCCATTTTCCCGACGTTGAAATCCATGCCGACATAGATATCCTCGCCCGGTCGAGCTGCATCATCGCAACCGTTTAATTTGCGATCGTAGGTGTGATACACCGTGCCGCTGGTCAGGTTGACGAACTGGCCTTTTAGATACGCGTCGATAAGATTCGGCGGGTACGTTGCCAGCAAGCTGTCGATATAGTCATCGGGCAAGTTTGCCGCGTTTTCATACGTGCTGGCTTGGATCATGCCGTACATCGATGCCAGCTCCGGCTTGTCGCGCACAGCCTTGACGAACTGCTTGTACGTGAACCGAAAGCCTTCCGGCGTCGTCGCGATATCCGCTCCGTTCAGCCCATCAAACCCAAGTCGCAGGCGGGCAATGATCTTGCGCCAGCTCTTTTCGGCCTTGAGCGTTTGCAGCGTGTCGATTTCGTCAACGTCAGCTCGCGCGATTTTGAAGCCGACGATCGTTTCGGGCTTCTCCATCGACCGGCATATCGTCGTGCCGCGATACTGGCGACCGGAGTAGAAATGCACCTCTTTGTTCACTTCCGCGATCTTTACCCGCAGCCCCCAGTCGTGCGCGACTTCCTCAATCGTCGGGAAGTAGATGTCGCGGATCTGCTGATATGTCGGTGCGAAATACCCGCGATGCGCTTTCGGGTGTTCCCAATAATGTTTGCATGCGCCAGCGCAGATTCCCCACGTCTTGCCCGTACCGAAGCCACACACCATAGCCCGGAACTTGTGCGGCAGCGCCAGGAAGCGCGCCTGCGGTTCATTCAGGCTTGGCATCGGGCTTTCTGGCGTCTTTTACCTCGACGATGATTTGAACGGGTAGCGCGGATTCATCGCTGCCATCGTTGTCGCGATCAAAACCCATCAGCTTCGCTTTACCAAGTGTCGCAGCCACCATTGCCTGCGCTTGTTCTTTTCCTTTGCCAACTTGCCGGGCCTCTTCAAGCTCAGCTATCAAGCTATCTACTGTTATTGCACTTCGCAAAGTAAGCGCACCGCGTAATTCGTTCAGTCTGCGTGCAACCTTAGGGTTTGATTGCAGCTTGCAGGCTTCAACGTGAATTGAATTTGCAGATGCGGTTTTTGATACGTTGTAACTCTGCCGATAAGCCTCGCTCGCGTTGCTGGTTTCGATAAACGTATGGCAGAACTTTTCCTGCTTCGGGGTCAAGTTCATGCGAATTCACGACACGATTGGAAACCGCCCGAAGGCGGCCCCTGTTCGTTAGTTTACGGCGCAGGCGGAGTTACAGCAGCTTGCAACGATGCCGATGTGGTATTCAGTTGCTTCGCGATAGCCTCAAGCTGCGCGTCTGTGACAGTGCCGGCGTTCAGCGCTTTGATTTGTGCGCTCAAGCTAGCAATATCAGTAATAGCTGCGGTCACAGCGGTTTGCGTTGCAGTCACTGCGGCATTCAGATCATCAAAACCAGACATAATCATTTCCTCAAGTTTGCAAAACCGACCCTCGAACCATTCGAGCGCCTCACGTAATCTCATTCAATCACCTTCGCTTGCTGCAGCCGAGTCAAACATTCTGCGCATGCGTCGCGGCTGGTTGAGCATTTTGCGTAAGCGCTGCCATAGCCTGCGAGCAGATCGACCGCATCGGGAAACGTGCCGTCCCAATCTGGCTGATCGGGGCACGCGATGTAACACTTGGCATCACAGCTTGCTGGCGCCGGGTTTGCCCTTCGTGCTGTTGACAAGTCGCACGAGGTCAGGGCTAGCAATACCGCAAGCAGGCAGAGTGGCTTTAAGTGGCGCATAGGACACCGTAAATTTGTTGAGTGCGTCGTCGAGGGTGACGTATCGCGCTTCGATAACTGCGTTTTGGGGTTCAGCGGATTTTGCGATTTGTGCGTCTTGTGCTGCGGCGGTCTTTGCCGCCTCTGCCCGCTCATCAGTGCCGCCTTGATCGTAGGCTTCATGCACCGCAAGGAAGTGATAGCCGACGATGCCGGCGAACAGCGCGGCGAATATCCAATCGCGTATCGGGATGAGTTTGAACAGCGCAAGGAATCCCACAGCTATGTGCCAGTGCCGCGAAAGTGATCACGGATCGCAACGAATAGCGCTAGGCCGGATGCGATGGCAATGATCGTGCCGCCGAGCGCTGCCATGTGTGGCCATGTGCCAGATACCGATGTCAGCGCGGCAGTCAGGTCTGGTGCGTGATCTTTGACCACCGCGCCAACACCGCCAGTTACTGCAACGGCTGTTGATATGCCGCTGCCGATGACCTTGATGTTTTTTGCCAGTGGTGTTGGCGGTACGTCTGCAACGCCTGCGCGCTTGAGTCCCTCGGTCAACTCCCACGGCTTGAAGTAAAGATCAAAGCTGCCTTGCTCTTGTACGGTCATTGCATGCAGCAAGCCATACAGATTGTCGTATGACTTGAAATCGATCACAGTGGTAGCGTCAACGCCCATGCGTCCACACACCGCAGCGATATAGGCTTCGGTGTCGTTGTTGTCTTCGGGCGGTGCCCATCGCGAGATAACACCACGTACGGTCTTGATGCCGAGTAGATCGACATAGCGAAAGATGTTTTTCGCTGCCGCACGGAATCCGAATACGCTCGATTGAAATACCGTGAACCCGTTTTGCTCGCCACTTGTGCCTTCAAACGGCGGTTGTGTTGGCCGCATGTTGAGCGGGTTGCACAACGTCACACCGATAGGTTTTGTCTTCGCGGGCATGATCATGCAATCACCGTGTAGATTGATACTGCAATCAGTGCGAGGGCAAGCACACCAACAGTCATCGCTATGATCCAGTCATCTGTGTCTGTGCGGTTCATCGTTTCGTTTCGCCCTGAGTGCGTCGATCCTCTTTTTTCGACATCGAATCTGATATGCCTTCGATGCGCGTTTCGATGCGCAGCATTGACGATTTAACATCTGACCATCTGTCGTTGTTGTTGCGCGCTTGCTCGTCGATTTGCTTTTGCATGTATCCCTGAGCGATGTCTGTTTTATCAACACGCGCGTTTACGGCTACGGTTTCTGATCGCGTGCTGATAATAAACGCGCCGACCATCGCGACACCCCCCAATATCGTTAAAATATTGCCTGTTGTTATGCGATTGTCGAATACCGGCCCCATAACAAAAAATCTCCGGTTAGTGCGCCACGATGCCGCCAGCGCCGCCGCCCGCATAACCGCCTGCAGCGTCGATCTGCTCGATCTTCGCCAGCACATCGGCTTCAGTTTTATATGCGTCGTGAAAAACAACGCAGTCCGGCACAACACCGCTGCCGAGCACAAACGGATGCACAGACGTCACCGGCTGCAAGCCCGAGACACCGTGCGCGATCAGCTCAGGATCAAACAAGCCGGTCGGGTCGCGGGGGAATATCTGCGATAGCTGCCAGTCGGCCTCCGTGCGCTGGTCGTCGGTAGTCAGTAACGGGCGCAGGAAACCGGCATAGAACGCGCTGAACACGTTCGTCTGCGGGTTGCGCGCGCGGATCGCGTCGATCTTGGCCTTGACAGCATCAGTCATGCCGCAGATGCCGTGCGTGAGTACCGCGCCAGCCGGCAGATTCGATACCGGCACAACTACTGGCGGCAATACCGGCGCGGGCGGCGTAATCACAATTGGATTGATCGGCGGCAAGGCAACAGGCGGGCCACCGACAACCGGCGCGGGCGGCAACGTTGCGGC
>JAYVTP010000044.1:0-14470 GCA_043788685.1 Pseudolysobacter sp.
CCGCGACTGTTGCGCGCGATGTTGCTGTGCAAGCCTTGTTCCGAAGCCTCTCTGCGCTTGGCCTGCAATTTTCTTCGCTGAGGTTCGGCGCTAATCAGGTCTTGTTAAGTCATTGCCCTGGTTTTTTGCCGGATGAATTCTTTTGCAGCGGGCATTACAACGCCGCAATGCATTTCAATTCGATCGCGATCGGCGTCGGCAAAGCGCTGATGCCGAGCGTCGTGCGACATGGCTGCGCGACATTGAAATATTCGGCGTAAATGCGATTGTAGATCGCAAAATCGTTCGCCATGTCGGTGAGAAAAACCGTTACATCGACGAGATCCTCCCAACGTGCACCGCCGGCTTCGAGTACGGCGCGAACGTTGGCGAACACGGCGTGGCACTGCGCTTGGATGTCGTAGCTCAGCAACTTCCCGGCGCTGTCGTAGACGTTGCCGGGGACGGAATTGTCGCTCGCAAGACGTGGCCCCACACCGGACAAAAACAGCAGGTTGCCGACGCGCCGCGCATGCGGATAAGCGCCAACCGGTGCGGGGGCGGATTGCGTACGCAAGATGTTCATTGCGCACTCGCGGCGTTATCGGCGCTGACCGCCAGGTTTTGGTTGGCCAGCACGCGCTCATCCAGCGCGCTCACCGTCAATCGATAATTGCCGGGGCGCAGATACAGGTCACTTACCGCCTGTTCGCCGAGAATATCGATGTGGTCGAACACCAGGCGATCCGCCGGAATCGCATCCTTGCCCTCGTCGGCGTAACGCGCTTCGATCAGGCAGGGTACCTGTTTCTGGCACAGACTCTGATGTACCAGTACGGGTTTGCGCAGGCCATCGATATCGAGCCAGGTGGGACGATCGCGGCGCAATTCCTGCGGCGGGAAAAACACGCTGACATCGTAGGCGTTCGGCTTGAGCGACCACGGTTTACCTGCGCTATCAACAAAAACCATCGGCGTGACCGGATGCAGGTATTCGATCACGGCACGATAAAACGGATGATCGTGCGCGGTGGTATCGTGATCGACCATCATGGTCTGTTCGATGCACAACGGATCGATACTGCTAAGCTTTTTGAAATGCTGTGCCATCGATTCGCCATCGAGATATCTGCCGGTTTTCTGGATATGCGCGAAACCGGCATTCACGACCAAGCGCGCCTGCGGATTTTTCTTGAATACGCGGCTGATCAAGGTCGCCGCCTGTTCGCGCTCGCGGGCATCACCTTCGGCTTTTTCGGCTTCGTAGGCGACGACCGTGAATCCGAGTTTGATCGCTTCGCGGATCATCTCGGCGTATAGCGGCTCCTGGGTGTAGAAGCCGCTTTTTATGATCGGGTAACCGCGCTTTTGCAGATCCTTGTCGTTTTCGTACAGGGTTTCCGCAGCGAACGTGTCAAAGCCCTGCGCGCGTAACCGCGCAAGCATTTCGATGGTAAGAATACGCGTGTGCGGATAGGTGTGTGCTTCGTTGAAAAATACTGCCTGTCGATCCTTGGTCAGCGCGAGCAGCGCGTCGACCGCAGGTTTTTGCTGCAGCCCTGGCGTTGACAGTGGCGAGGTGTTGTCATCCGAATCACTGACTTGCTGCAGCGAGTGGGTGTTGCGCGCCGCTGCGTAGTCGCCGAGATAGGTTTGATACCAACTCACGTATTGGCTGAAGATCGAGCGAAACGCTGGTGTGCGATCTTCTGCGGCCGCCTGTTGCATGATTCGATATTGCGCCAGCAAACCTTTTTGCTTGAGCGCTTGGGTGTAGATACCTTCTGCCTTGACGAAAGCCGCACGCTGCTGGGCACGCCATTCCGCGGCGCTGACCGGTTGCCTTGAAGTGAGCTTTGCCGAGTTGTCGGCATCGGCATCATGCAACGCCGTCGAGGCGTGCTCAGACGGCGCGGCACTCGCCAAACCCAGCGGCAGAAGCAGTGCAAGCAGAACAGTGCTGATTCGATGCATGGCGACTTGCTCCGTTTGAGTCAGGAAATATCGGATACGTGAAGTGAAAGTTTCAGCCGGATCTCCGGGTTATTTTTCAGCGCTGCCACGCAACTTGTCGAGCGCACTGAGGTACGCATCGTCGAGCATGTTTGACGCACCCACGCTGATGCCGAGATCGCGCACGCGGCCGTCGTGCAGGCCATAGATCCAGCCGTGTACGGTGAGTGGCTGAGCACGACTCCACGCGTCTTCGACGATCGTGGTCTGGCAGACGTTGACGACCTGCTCGATCACGTTGAGCTCGCACAGGCGTGCGTGTTTCAGCGCATCGAGTTCGATCGCGTCGAGCATCGCCGTATGTTTTTTCTCGACGTCGACGAGATGGCGCAGCCAGTTGTCGGCAAGACCGATACGCGTGCGGTTGAGGCTGGCATGCACGCCGCTGCAACCGTAATGCCCGACCACCATGATGTGCTCCACCTTGAGCAGATCGACCGCGAACTGGATCGCGCTCAGGCAATTCAGATCGGTGTGCACAACGATGTTGGCGACGTTGCGATGGACGAATACTTCACCCGGCTGCATGCCGGTAATCTGATTGGCCGGCACGCGCGAATCGGAGCAGCCGATCCACAGATATTTCGGTGCCTGCTGGGTCGACAAGCGTTTGAAAAAACCCGGATCTTCGGCGCGTACCGAGGCGGCCCAGAGGCGATTGCGTTCAAGCAGGTCGGTCAATGAATTCATCAGGTCTGTTCCGGTTTCAAGAAGTTGCCCGACTGCGGCGCAAGCGCCTAGATTACAGGTAATTCGTGGTGGTTGGCGTCAAGGATATCGTGCAAAAGTTCCATTGCCGAAGCAAATTTTATGAGTGGATGACGACCTGGTAAACCCACTCAGCACGCCATTTTTATGCGCCGAGAAATACACAGACATTTTTTGGTTCGGTAAAAAACCGCATCGCTTCCCAGCCGCCTTCGCGGCCGACGCCAGAATGTTTTACGCCACCGAACGGTGTGCGCAAATCGCGCAACATCCAGCAGTTGATCCAGACGATCCCGCTATCGAGTTTCGCGGCGATGCGATGCGCACGCTGCAAATCCGTCGTCCATACCGACGCCGCAAGGCCGTATTCCGTTGCATTGGCGTTGGTGAGTGCATCCTCATCGTTGTCGAACGCTTGCAGCGTAACCACCGGGCCAAAAATTTCCTCGCGATTGCTGTGGCATTGTGGTCCGAGATTTTCGATTATGGTAGGTGCGATAAACCAGCCGTCTGCACAACGTCCGGCTAGTTTTACTGCTTCACCGCCACACAGCACGTTGCCGCCTTCCGCACGCGCGAGCGCGATGCAACCGAGCACTTTTTCGTAATGCGCTTGCGAGACGATCGCGCCGAGATCGCTGTCGGCGTCGTTCGGATCGCCGACCCGCAATGCTTTTGTGCGTGCGACAAATTCGTCGCGGAATTCCGCGTAATAGCTGCGTTCGATCAAGATGCGCGAACCGCACAAACAGATCTGGCCCTGATTGGAAAATGTCGAGCGCAGGATTGTGTCGATCAATCCTGCGCGTGGTGCATCGGCGAAAATCAACGTGGCGTTTTTGCCGCCGAGTTCGAGACTCAGTTTCTTGAATTCCGGTGCGACGATGGTGGCGATCGACGCGCCGACACGCGTGCTGCCGGTGAACGAAATCGCCTTGACTTCGGCATGCTCGACCAGCGCTTGACCGACGTCCGTGCCGAGCCCGTGCACGATATTCAATACGCCCGGTGGCAATCCGGCGCTGTTGCACAATTGGCTGAACAAAAATGCGGTGAACGGCGTGACCTCGGAAGGTTTTGCGACCACTGCATTGCCTGCCGCAAGCGCCGGCGCAATCTTCCACGTGAACAGATACAGCGGCAGATTCCACGGCGAAATGCAGCCGACCACACCGAGCGGCGCACGCACGGTGTAATTGATCGTGCCGTCCGCCATCGGGTGAGCTTCAGATGCAAACTGCGTTGCCGCCGCGGCGAAAAAACGCAGATTGGCGATCGCGCGCGGAACATCCACGTTGCGTGCCAGAGTCAATGGCTTGCCGCTATCGCGCGACTCGGCCGCAGCGAATGTTTCGAGATCCGTTTCGATCAGGTCGGCAAGGCGATTCAACAGACGTGCACGTTCGGCGCTCGGCGTCGCCGCCCAAGCCGGTGCGGCGCGACGCGCGGCGGTAACGGCGCTCGCCACATCCGCTGCAGTGGAGCGCGGACAACGCGCGTATACCGCGGCACTAGCCGGTTCGACGACATCGAGATAACTGCCGGACTGCGCCGCGCACGCGCGACCATTGATGAAATTGTTGAGAGTGAGGATTTCGCTCATCGGTCTAGCTTAACCGTTGCGTGCGTCGGCGGGCAGAGCAACAAGTCATGCGCTTCCTGGGGCCATGTTCTTCGATACGGCGATGCTCGGCATCGCCAAGTTACAGCGACTGCGTGCGCCCGCCATCGACCGGCACATTGATTCCGTTGATGTACGCGGCGGCGGGAGTGGTCAGGAAAACAATCGCATTGGCGATTTCCGCTGCCTCGGCGAAACGACCCAGCGGCACGGTCGCGAGCATGCCTTGCGCGACGGCTTCTTCGCTCTTGCCAGTCGCCTGCACGCGATCGCGCAGAATTTGTTCGAGTCGCTGCGTGCGCGTGTAGCCCGGCAATACATTATTGACCGTGATGCCGAATGCACCGAGTTCACCGGCGAGGGTTTTGGCCCAGCTCGCGACCGCGCCGCGGATGGTATTGGAAACACCAAGGTTGCGGATCGGTTCTTTCACCGATGTCGAAATGATGTTGACGATCCGGCCATAACCGCTGCGCTGCATGCCCGGCAGCAGGGTTTGCACCAAGGTCTGATTCGCCAGCAGATGCAATTGAAACGCTGCGAGATACGCGCTCGCATCGGCGCTGTGTGCAGTGCCACCGGGTGGGCCGCCGGTGTTGTTGATCAGAATCTGCACGGCGCGCAGATTGCTCAGCGCCTCGACTTTCGTGCGCAGTGCGTCGTGATCGCTCATGTCAACCGCGATAAACGCATGCTGTTGCGCGGCGTGTATGCGTGGCAACGCGGCGACAGCGGTTTCGAGTGCATCGCGCGAGCGAGCGAGCAAGGTGACATCGGCGCCGAGCAGCGCGAGTTCATGCCCGGTCGCCAAGCCAATGCCTTGCGATCCGCCGCAGACCAAGGCGTGTTTGCCGGTGAGATCGAGATTCATGGTTTTTCCCGTGATGCGGATGATCGAACGTGTGGCTTGATCAGATCATCCGGCGAACATGTTCAGTTTTTGGCGTTCAGCCGATGGGTCATCTGCGCGACGAGTTCTTCGTCGCTGTCGCCACGCGGCGGTTCGAGTTCTTCGAGCGAAAAACCGAACATGTTGGCGTCGTCTTCGTCGATACCGTCGAAATCGCGAAACTCTGCGTCGAGCAAGGCGGCGCGCGCGGCGTCTTCATCGGGATACGCCAGCGTGTTGCCGTCGCAATCGAACACTTCGGTATCGCCGGATTCCAGCACCGTCATGCGCGCCCACACCAGCGTGTCGCCGATCGAGGCGAACCACCAGTGACTCAAGTCTTCGTTTTCGGAAATATCGTTCATTGCGTCTGCGGCCGTGGTCAGAGCCACATTATAGGCGACGACGTTGAGGAAACGGGAAGACGGCATCGCCGCTCCGTTTCCTCGTCGCTTAGTCCAAACCTACCAACCCATGTAGTGACCGCCGTTCACCGACAGATTGGTGCCGGTGATCCAAGCGGCTTCGTCGGCGGCCAGAAATGTCACGGCGTAGGCGATTTCATCAGGTTCGCCGAGGCGTCCGACCGGGATCTGTGCAACGATCTTTGCACGCACGTCCTCTGGCACGGCCATCACCATTTCGGTGCCAATGTAGCCTGGCGAAACCGTGTTCACGGTGATGCCCAGCTTGGCGTTTTCCTGCGCCAGCGAAATCGTGAAACCGTGCATGCCGGCTTTCGATGCGGCGTAGTTGGCCTGGCCGTATTGACCCTTCTGCCCGTTGATCGAGGCGATCTGCACGATGCGGCCCCACTTGCGACCGCGCATGCCCTCGATCACTGCGCGTGTGACGTTGAAGCACGAGTTGAGATTGGTGTTGATCACTTCCTGCCACTGCAATGCACTCATGCGATGGAACGTCGTGTCGCGCGTGATGCCGGCGTTGTTGACCAGGATATCGATCGGCCCGAGCTGGCTTTCAACCGCCTTGACCAGCGCTTCAGCCGAGGCGGGATCGGAAACATCGCCGGGCACAATGGCGACGTCGATACCTTCGGCCTTGAGCGCCGCCTGCCAGCTTTTTGCCTTGGCCTCGTCACGATAGTTGGTGGCGACCTTGTGGCCGAGTTTGGCGAGTCGTTTGCAGATCGCCGAACCGATACCGCCGGTGCCGCCCGTGACCAATGCTACGCGTGTTGTCATGATTCCCTCCGAAACTGATGTGATGAATTCTGCGCGTCCCCACGCTTCAATTCTTCGAGCGCAGGCGAACTGACAGCGATTGTACACAAGCATTATTCATTGGCATTGGGCGAGTGCAGCATTGGTACACGGCGTATTCGCCTCGATCATCGTGATGTAGTTTTCGCGCTGGCGCGAATTCCGTGCCGATGCGGGCGGCGCACGGCTGATTGGCCGCGATTCGATGATTGCCGCGCTGCAGCGCTTGTCGGGCAATCAGACTCAGAGTTCGTTGCCGAAGGAGGTTCAGGCGTTCGGCATTTCCGGCGATGGAAAAGTCGCTCGTCTGTTCATGGGCCATCCGCCGCTTGCCTAGCGCATCGCGGTTTTGCGCCAAGCTGCGGCGTGATTTTGTAAATCAACTCGCGCCCAACATGCGCGGCGGAAATAAATCAGGCGTTCATCTAAATCGGGCTGAATCAGGCGCCCATGGCCTCCGACATCACGAGTTCGGGTTCCTGCAGAAAATTGCCCTGCACGAAATCCACGCCGCACGAGAACAGGATCGACATGCTCGCGGCATCTTCGACGAACTCGGCAATCGTGAGTTTGTGCGCGTCGCGTAGCTGCGCACAGAGGCCACGAATCTTGCTTTCGTTGTCCTTGTTGCGAGGCAGATCCTGCATCAGGGTACGATCGAGTTTCAGATAATCCGCGTCGGTGTGCTTGAGCAGTTGCAAACCGGTCTGGCTGCCGGCAAAACCTTCGAGCGCGAACTTGCAGCCCAGTTTCTTGATGCCGCGCACAAAGCTCAACACATTTTTCAGCACGGTCACCGCACCGTGTTCGGGCAGTTCGAAAACCAGTGCACTGGCGCGGATTTTTTTCGCTTCGAGCTGGGTTGTCAGCCATGGCACGAGGCTTTCGTCTTCGAGCGTCGCCAACGACAGTTTGATGAAAAACGTATGCTCCTGACTGTTGAACGCGCGTTCGCCGAGCAGCATCAACGAGCGTGAAATCACCCAACGATCGATGGTCGGCAACAGACCGTGACGTTGCGCCGCAGGCATGAATTCCGCCGGTTTGATTTCGCCGTCGGGACTGCGCATGCGCAACAGCATTTCGCGGTATTCGCCCGGGGCATCCTGCAGGCTGACGACCGATTGGTAGTGCAGTTGGAAATCGTTGTTGCTCAGAGCACTCTTGATCTTGTCGCGCCACTTGAGGGATTCCGCCGCATCGGCTTTCTCCTGCGCGGCGGGATCGATCACGTGCACGCGGTTGCCGCCTTCGCTCTGCGCGAGGCGCAATGCTTCATTGGCGCGTGCGAGTACGTTGGTTGCGTTGGTGCCTTTGCTCGTGATCAGGCTCACACCGACGCTGATGGTCAGCGATACGGATTTTGCACCGAGCTCGAAGATGCGCTCTTCGCAACCCTTGCGCAGGGTTTCGCTGAGCTCGTTGACCTTTTCCAGCGAACCAGCGGATGAAATCATGCCAAGGGTCTGATTGCCAAAACGCCCGGCAATATCATCCGCGCCGAGATGGCGTTGCATCAGTTGCGCGAGTTCGCTCAGCAGCAGGTCGGCGGCATCCAGTCCGAGCGTATCGGTGAGTTGCTTGAAGTTGTCCGATTCGATCAGCAACAAGGCGTGATCGCCACGCTCCGCGCTGCTGTTAGTGCTGATGCGCTCGAGTGCGGCAACACAATGCTGGCGGTTGTACAGACCAGTGACGGTGTCGCGCGAGCGCAGCGCTTCGAGCTGTTTTGCGACTTCTTCGCTGGCGGCCTGGCGGCGGAAAATAATCTGCTGGCAAGGCTCGCCCTCGTAGTTGGCGTTGGACAATTCGATCTGCGCATCGAAGCTGGCGCCATCGGTGCGCACCGCCTTGAGATCGAGGGTTTGCGTCGGCTTGATGCTTTTGTCCATGCGCTTGAGCGCGGTCTTGAAACTTTCCGCATCGGCCGGCGCGATCAGATCGAGGATCGACATGCCTTCGATTTCATCATCGGCAAAACCGAACATTTCCAGATACGCCTGATTCGCGCGTACGTGCATGCCTTCGTGCACATAAGCGATCGGATCACGCGACGAGTCGAGCAGCGCATCGCAGCGGCGCTCGGATTCGTGTAGTCCCGCTTCGAGCTGGCTCACCGCACGGCGTGTCGACAGACTGTTCGATTCGCGGCGCACGATGTGCTGCAACAATTCCGGCTGGCCCAGCAGCACGTGCGCCCATGCGCCCGATTGCACCGCGAGCAACATGCGCTGGATGTCGACCGTTTTCGACATCGCGATCAGGCTGCTGTCCTTGGTGCTGCGTTTCAGCACCGCGCTGGCCTGCGCCAGGGTGACGTTGGCCGCATCCATGTTGGCGAGGATCAAATCCGGTGCGCGCGTGCGCAGATGCTCGATCAATTCAGGCTCGCTGGTGACGCGAGCCAATTGCACTGCGATGCCGCCGTTGCGCAGATCGCTGGCAATTTGCTCGGCCTTGTCTTCCGAGTCCTCGATCAACAGCAACTTGATGACATTGTCGGATTGGGTCATGGCGTGCAGATAAATTTTGGAGACTGGTGTTTTACCGGATTCGCCCGTGCAATTCCATATGCGCGGGCTTGTTGTGACGATGCCGCGTCAGTTTCGCGAATCTTGCAAAGGCAATTTGTACGGCGCGCTGGCCACTTCGCGCACGAGCTTGGGCACCAGATAACCCGACAGTCGCACGCGCAATTCATCGATGATCGCGAGCGCACGGATATCGTCGACTTCAAAATGCGCGGTGCCGAAAACGCGATCGAGCTGATGCAGATAATACGGTAGCACACCGCAATTGATCAGCCGTTCGGATAATGCGGCCAGCGCATCGGCGCTGTCGTTGATGCCGCGCAACAGCACGCTTTGATTCAGCAAGGTCACGCCGGCCTCGCGCAAACGTGCGCATGCCGTGGCGACCGAAGTATCGATCTCGTTGGCATGATTGGCATGCAGCACGATCACGCACGGCATAGGCAAACGCGTCAGCCAGTCCAACAGTTCGGCATCGACTCGCTCGGGCAAGACGATCGGCAAGCGCGTGTGGATGCGCAGGCGCCGGATATGCGGAATCGTCGCCAGCGCCGTAGTCAACTCCTCCAGCTTCGGCGTCGCCAACGACAGCGGATCGCCGCCGGACAGCAACACTTCGCTGATCGAATCATCCGCGCGCAAATGTTCTACCGCATCGTGCCAGCGGTTTGCGGCGGCGGTTTCCTCGGCGTACGGAAAATGCTGGCGGAAACAATAACGGCAATGCACTGCGCATGATCCGGTCGCGATCAACAACGCGCGGCCCTGATATTTGTGCAGCAGACCATGCGCACTGCGGCTGGCCAGATCGCCGACCGCATCGCGCGTGAATCCGGGTAGTTCCAGCAATTCGGCGGCTTGCGGCAAAACCTGCAACAGCAACGGATCGGTCGCATCGCCGTAGCGCATGCGCGCGACAAATCCGTGCGGCACGCGCAGCGGAAACTGGCTGGCCTGTGCCGGCAGCAAGGTCTGCTGCAGATGGCTCAGTCCGAGCATTTTCAGCAGTTCGTGCGGATCGCTGATCGCCTCGCGCCAGAGTTGCTGCCAGCGCGCAGGCTGCGCGAAGTGGGGGCTTGCGGTTATCATTACGTTTCAACCTGTCGGCACTGCCGACACCATGTCACAACATTCTCAATTGTAGCCGCTTTCCGCCGCGGCTCGATTGCACTTCGGAGCAAGCGCTATGGCCAGCTATGGCATGAACGACGTCAAGAACGGACAGAAGATTCTGGTCGATGGATATCCGTGCACGATCGTCGATACCGATTACATCAAGCCCGGCAAGGGCCAGGCGTTCACGCGCGTCAAATATCGCAATCTCAAGACCGGTCGTGTGGTCGAGCTGACCATGAAATCCACCGATACCGTGGAAGCCGCGGACGTGATGGACGCCGACATGCAATACCTCTACAACGATGGCGAGTTCTGGCATTTCATGCAGCAGGATACCTTCGAGCAGCACAGCGCCGACAAGACCGCGGTCGCCGATGCGGCGCTATGGATCAAGGGCGAAGAAATGTGCATCGTCACCTTGTTCAATGGCGCGCCGCTCATGATCACGCCGCCGAATTTCGTCGAGCTGACCATCGTTGAAACCGATCCGGGCGTGCGCGGCGATACTTCGGGTGGTGGCGGCAAACCGGCGCGTCTGGAAACCGGCGCTACCGTGCGTGTGCCGCTGTTCGTCGGCCAGGGCGAAGTGGTCAAGGTCGATACGCGAACCAAGGAATACGTCGGCCGCGTGAAATAATCGAATGTCGTCCGTGAATTCTTCGCATGCTCCGCACGCCGTCGATACCCTGCTCGAAGCGCGTTGGGTGGTTCCGGTCGAACCGCATGGGGTGGTTTTGGAACATCACAGCGTCGCGCTGGCCGGTGATCGAATCGTCGGCATCGCGCCGATCGAACTCGCGCGCGAACGCTCGCCGAATGCGAAACGCGTGGCGCTCGCGCAGCATGTCTTGCTGCCTGGTTTGATCAATGCGCACACGCATAATCCGATGACCTTGATGCGCGGCCTGGCTGATGATCTGCCGCTGATGACGTGGTTGCAACAGCACATCTGGCCGGCCGAAGCAAAAGTGATGGGGCCGGATTACGCGCGCGATGGCGTCGAGCTCGCGATTGCCGAAATGTTGCGCGGCGGTACCACGTGCTGCAACGAGAATTATTTTTTCCCGGACGTGATCGCAGCAACTTATCGTCGCCACGGTTTCCGCGCGATGGTCGGTTTGCCGGTGATCGAATTCCCCACCGCGTGGGCGAAATCCACCGAGGAATATTTCGACAAGGCGCTCGCCGTGCACGACGAGTTCAAGGGCGAGGCGCTGATCGGCACGAGCTTCGCGCCGCATGCGCCGTACACCGTGAGCAATGCGAGTTTCGAACGCCTGCGCATGCTGTCGGATCAACTCGATATTCCGGTGCATTTGCACCTGCACGAAACCGCGCAGGAAGTCGAAGATTCGCGCCGCGAGCATGGCGTGCGTCCGTTCGCGCGCATGCAGTCGCTGGGCATTATCAACGATCACCTGATCGCCGTGCACATGACCCAGTTGCTCGATAGCGAGATCGCGCAAGCCCATGAAGCCGGCGTGTCGATCGTGCATTGCCCGGAATCGAACCTGAAACTCGCGAGCGGATTTTGCCCAGCCGAACAACTCCGCCGCGCCGGCGTGAATATCGCGCTCGGCACCGACGGCTGCGCCAGCAACAACGATCTCGACATGTTCGGCGAAATGCGCAGCGCCGCGTTTCTTGCCAAGGGTGTGGCCGGCGATGCGAGCGCGTGGGATGCCGCCAGCACCTTGCGCGCCGCGACCTTGAACGGCGCGAAAGCATTGGGCTGGGCCGACCGTATCGGTTCGATCGAAGCCGGCAAACAAGCCGACCTCATTGCCGTGCGTCTCGACGACATCGAAACCTCGCCGATGTACAACGTGATCTCGCAGCTCGTCTATGCTGCGGGGCGGCATCAGGTCAGCGATGTCTGGATTGCGGGTGTGCGCAAGCTGAAAAATCGGGAATTGATCGGCATGGATATCGATGTCCTGCGCGAGATGGCCACGGCGTGGGGTCGTCGTATCTGCTCTGCCGCGGACTAAGTCCTGGGCGGGCAAAGGATTCGATGCGGATGGCATGATCCGCAAAATGAAACCCAAGCGCTTGGGTTTCTGTTAAACTGCAGACATGCCGACGATACTTGACCTTGGATTCTGCAGAATTGTCATTTACCCGAACGATCATCGTCCAGCGCATGTGCATGTGATCGGCGGCGATTGGGAAGCGGTCTTCGAGCTCAACTGCCCGGATGGGCCGCCGGTAGTTCGTAAGTCCTACGAAGTTACCGCGGCCATCCTTCGTCGAGTGACGCAGGCACTGTGCAAGGATTTGGCAAGTCTGTGCAGCAAATGGACATCAATACATGGCAACCACTGACATCAAGAATGCGGTCATCAAACGCGCGGAAACACGCATGGTTCGTGAGCAGCGTCGTGGTCGCGCGATCCATGCCGCATACGACAGCAAGGACAAGCGCATCGTGGTGGATCTGGATACGGGCTTCCGTATTTCCTTTCTGGCAGGCGATGCACAAGGCTTGGTCGGCGCATCATCGCGCGATTTGGCCGCTATCGAGATCAGCCCTTCCGGGCTGGGTTTGCATTGGCCCGCGCTGGATGCTGATCTTTATCTGCCGGCGTTGCTGGATGGCTTGCTTGGGTCAAAAAGATGGCTCGCGGCCAAGCTCGGTGCTGCCGGCGGCCGTGTTCGCAGCAACGCCAAGGCCGCGTCAGCCAGGGAGAACGGAAAACACGGCGGACGTCCGCGAAAAACAGCGTCTGCTTGAGTTTCCGACAGTCATTCAGACCAAATCCCGAAATCGATTTCTCCGATCCACACCCACTGCAAAAAGACCCGATGAATACCCCTGCACTCAACGTCAATCCCGCCGAAACCGCCAAGTTCGATCGTCTCGCTAGTCGCTGGTGGGATGACGAAGGCGAATCGCGACCGTTGCACGATCTGAATCCGGTGCGATTGGCGTATGTCGCCGAGCGCGCGAATTTGCGCAGTGCGCGCGTGCTCGATGTCGGTTGCGGCGGCGGTATTCTGAGCGAGGCAATGGCCGCTGCCGGGGCGAATGTCACGGGTATCGATCTGGCGCCGCGCGTGCTCGAAGTCGCGCGGCTGCATCTGCTGGAATCCGGCCATACGGTCGACTATCGCGAGATCAGCGCCGAGGCGCTCGCCGAAGAATCGCCGGGTACGTTCGATGCCATCACCTGCATGGAAATGCTCGAGCATGTGCCCGATCCGGCCAGCATCATCGCTGCGTGCGCGCGCCTGTTGAAACCCGGCGGCCGACTTTTTGTTTCGACGTTGAATCGCACGCCGGCCGCGTTCGCGCTGGCGATTGCCGGTGCGGAATATGCATTGAAACTGTTGCCGCGTGGCACGCATCATTACGCGCAGTTCATTCGCCCGTCCGAGCTTGCACGTTGCCTGCGCGCGAGCGGTTTCGAGCTCGAAGATTTGCGTGGCCTGGCCTACAACCCGTTCTCGCGGCGCGCGCGACTCATCAGCAATACCTCGGTGAATTATCTCGCCTGCGCGCGCAAGCCGGCATGACCGAGCTTGCGCTGCAATGCGTGCTGTTCGATCTCGATGGCACGCTGGTGGATTCGGCGCCGGACCTGATCGGCGCGCTCAATATTCTGCTGCACGAAGAAGGTCGCATTGCGGCGGATTTCGATGCCTTGCGACCGATGGTATCGAAAGGCGCACGCGCAATTTTGCGACTGGGTTTTGCCGATGCCGACGACGATCGCATCGAAATTCTGCTACCGCGTTTCCTCGATATTTACGCCGCGAATATCGCCGTGCATTCACGCCTGTTTGCAGGCATGGAAGATGTTTTGCAGCGAATCGAAAACAGCAAGCTGCTTTGGGGCGTGGTCAGTAACAAGGTCGGCTGGCTCGCGCAAGGCGTGCTCGACGCATTAAAACTCAGCCAGCGCTGTGCGGTGCTCGTGGCGGGCGATACGCTGGCCGTACGCAAGCCTGATCCGGCGCCGATTCTGCACGCTTGCCAGCTTGTCGGCGTCGATCCGCAACGCAGCGTGTATGTCGGTGACGATGTGCGCGATGTTCAGGCGGGCCGCGCTGCCGGCCTGCGCACGATCGCGGTGAGCTGGGGTTATCTCAACGGTGAGAACCCTTGTGACTGGGGTGCCGATGTCGTAGTCGATACGGCACTGGATTTGCAACGCTCGCTCGGATTGGCCGAACCGGTTCTGTCGGCGTTGAATTTGCGATGAGCGAGGGCGGCCCGGCGTTCGCGGCGTTCGAGCAGAAATGGCTCGCAGCGTTTCCTGAAAACAACGTATTGCGGGTGTTCCTGTCGCCAGCGGATCGAGTGCTCAATGCCGCGTTCGCCTGCCTGATCTTCGAGCTTGAGCAGACCGCGTTGCATATCGCCGAAACGCAAATCGCGGCGACCAAA
>JAYVTP010000045.1:0-4180 GCA_043788685.1 Pseudolysobacter sp.
GCCGACGAATGGCAGCGGAAGCAGTCCCGCATCGGCAACTTGCGCGGACGCCGCCTGATCGTGCACGGCTTGTGTTTCGGTGTAATCGGGGTACGGCCAGACATGACCGTTGAGAGATTTCAGCGCGGCGGGTGCGGCCACCGGCGTGCTGCTGGCGAGATGGGTGACGTGTTGCTCGAAGCTCGTGCGAGCGATGCGAAACGCGATGGTCGCTTCGTTGCGCGCACGCGTATCGCCGGCACTGATCGCATTGGTCAGTGCGGTTTGCGCATCGACCACGGCTTGCCACAAGGTTTCTCGATCGGTATCGGTGGTCATGCATGTCTCCAGCGCGGCGAGTGGGAGAGGGGATGCAATAACGTGCGCCGCACATTCACCGGCTAGCTGAAAAATGCGTGATCGAAATCTGCGTTCGCACAAAAAGAAGGGTGCCGAAACAGTGGTTTCTCCCGCGAGCGCGCCGTTGTTGTTGATCCCCTTTGGCGTAGCCGGACATTAGCGCAATCGATGTATTTTCCAGGCGTCGTGGAGCTACAGTGATGCTAACGGTCGATTCGATCAGCGGCGTGCCGTGGTGAGCTCCACCAGCAGCGAGCTGAGCAGGTCGCGTGCGCGCTTGGGCAAGGCGCGGAACCGATCCAGCAACAATTCTTCGGCGAGATCCTGGGCGAAGGATTCGACCACGACGGCGGGTGTGGCATCGCCGCCGCCGGCACGTCGCCGGCGTTGATCGCCACCGCCGGTCGCGAGCCATTCAAACGCTGCGCCGGTCGCCGTGGCGATTGCCTGCAACCGTTCCACGCCCGGTTTGGTGCCATCGGGATGCTCCCATTGCGCCACCGCGCTGGGGGTAACGCCGACGCGCTGCGCCAATGCCGTCTGCGAAAGTTTGGCACTGCGTCGGGCCAGCCGGATTCGATCCGCCAGACGACTGATCGGCACTTTAGCTGTGCTTGAATTTTTCATAAAGCGATACTGTTTCGTTAGTATCGCTACACCTTAGCATGTCTTCAAAATGGTTTTGGTGATATGCATCCCGCAATTGAAAATACGGCGATCGTCATGCGGGTCAGGCGACGCTCGCCGCAGCTATCACGGGCACGTTTCAAAGCCATTGATGAAGATCGCATCCAGATCGCGCAGGGTATTTGCGCTGGCGCTGTTATTGCCGGCAGCCGGATCGCTCACATCGCTGGAAACACTCGCCGCGGTGATGATCGGATTCGCCCCGGCGTAGTTCGAAGGGATACACAAGGTGGTAGTGATGATCTTGCTCGCGCCCGATGCGACGCTGGCGAAACTGCACGGAAAAACACCGCTGCAATCGCCGCTATTGCCGACAAAACCGAGACCTGCAGGTGTGCTGCTGCTGACTACGACATTGCTTGCGACATCGGGACCGTGATTGGTCAGCGTGGTCGTGTAGCTCAGGGTTTTTCCGGCCTGCACGATGCTCGCGGCACTGATGCTGATTTCAAGATCGGCGCTGCCACCGATCGCCGCGGTCGGCAATGGCCACACCCACGCACCGCGCGAACGCGTGAACACCGCAAGCGTGGTGAAGCCGCGATCGATCACCATGTCCCAGACCATCGCGTGCGGCAGATTATCGAAGCGCTGCCACAGCGGACTTGCCGCCGTGATGTCGTTGGTGAAATACAAGCCCCAGTCGGTGCCAACAAAAATCTGACTCGGCAGATGCGGGTTGGCGATGATCGCGTTGACCGGAATATTCGGCAAGTTGCCGGTCTTGTTGTCCCACACAAACGTCGCGCAATTAATGGTGCAGGTGACACGAAAAACATGGCCCGGCGTGGCCGCGGTGTTCTGATCGAAACCGCCAACCGCGGCGTAACCGATCAGCGGATTGATCGGGTCAGTCGCGACATTCTGTATCGGCCGGTTCGGCAGCACGACATTCCCGCCGGTGACGTTTACCGCCGTGGCCATAGCCGCGGTGCCGAGGCCGAAAATATATTCGACATTGCCATCGTTGCTGGCGGTCATCGCAACGCGTACATCGCTCACCGAATAATGCACTTGATTGATGTAGGAACGATTGTCGCTGCCGAGGATCAGACTGTTTTTGGTGAGGTCGCCGGTCTTCGCTGCCCAGCGCGAAGCCGTGCTGATCGACGACGACGCGCCGTTCAACGATTCCCACACGCGATACGTACCGGCGATCAAATGATTGCAGCCGCTGGTGGTGTCGCAGCCGCTGCCGGCCACGCTGGTATCGCCGTAGCGATACAGGTCGAACGGCATCAGAAAACCCTTGCGATCAGTCGTGCTCGCGCTGCCTTGGCCCCACGCGCCGTAGGCGGGGCTCATGGTGCCGAACGGGCCGGTGTTGCTGACCTTGATCGCGCCATAATACACCGAGGTATACCAGCGCTGGCCAAGTATCGGTTCGATGCGCGAGAACATGCCGTCGCCGCCATTCGTGCTTTGCCAGACCGTTGCCGATGGCGTGCCGGCGAACTGTACCGAACCGCTGCCGTTATCCTGAAAACCGCCGGTCGCGCCCGGATTCGCCGCCGTCGCGAAATTGCCGGTGATGTCGCCCGAATAGATCTCGATGGTGTTGAGGCTGTCGTTGATGGGCGTGAACGCGACATTCGCCACGGTCGTCGCATTCGCGTTCGACGAGTAATACACACCGCCGTCCGAGCCGATCAGCAGCTTGCTCGAGTCGGTGCCGACAAACGCGCGTGCATGCTGATCGACATGCGTGATCGTGCCGGCATTGCCGCCCTGATAACCGCAGGTGAGGTTGGTGAAACTGGTGGCGCCATTGGTCGAACGGAATACATCCACGCCGCTCATGAAAACCGTGTTGGCATCGTTCGGATCGACGGTCAGACCGGCGTCGTACCACATCTGCGAGCCGGGCGTGTCGCAACCGCCGAAGCCGCTTGACGTCGCTGCCGCAGTCCAACTGACACCGCCGTTGCTGGTTTTCCACACGCCGAGTACACCGTTGGTCGCGATATTCGACACCATCGCGTACAGCGTCTGATGATCGCTCGGCGCCACCGCCAGCTCGATGCGGCCGCGCGAGGTATTGGCCACGCCGTTGCCCGTGCCGGTCGGCCAGCCGACGTTGCTGAGCGTCCAGCTAGTCGGACATCCACTCGTCGGCATGCTCGTTTGATATACGCCGTTGGCGCCGTTGTTGACCAGATCAGGCTGCACTGGCGTGGGATTGCCGCGTGTGCCAACGGCCGCATAAACAGTGGTGCTGCCGCCGTTGTTTACCGCGAGCAAACCGGTCGTATCCTGGCGCTGGGTGCTGAACGCATTGGTGTAACACGGGCCACTCCAGTTGCTGCCGGCATCGTAGGAAAAAAACACGCCGGTTTTGGTACCGGCGATGAGGTTGTTCGAATTGTTCGGATCGATCACCACCTTGCTCACCGCCTGATATTGCGGAAAGCCGCCGGCCGAGGGGCCGTAGAAAGGCGTGAACACATCGGCGCCGAGTTCGACCCAGGTTTCGCCCTGATCGATCGACTTCAAGATGCCCGCCGCACCAAATGAAAATGAGCCGTAATTCAGATCGCCGGTGGCGGCGTAGACGACCATGTGATTGTTCGGATCGATGCTGATGTCGTCGACCGCGATGGTCGCTAGTTGCGGCACGTCGGTTTTCACCGTCCATGTTGTCGCGGCGGAACAGCAATTACTGGTTTTCCACACGCCACCGCCATCCGAACCCGCGTAGGCGACACTGGTTTGAACCGGATCGACCGCGAGCACATTCGCACGGCCAGAGACATGGCCGAAACCGAAGCCGTTGTCGTTCAGCGGCTGTGGTCCGATCGGTGTGAACTGATTTGGCGTCAGCGTCATCGGCGATAAAGCCGAACGGCGATATGACTTGCTGCCGGCCGGCACGGCAGATGCGATCAAGGCATCCTGCTTGGCCGCTTCGGTGAGCCACTGCGGTTCAAAATGCCCGGTAGGATACGCCACGCGCATCGCCCAATAATCGCCATCGGGCGGGCCGCGTTGGTCTTCCTCGTGCTCGACCAAACGCGCGTTGGAACGCATGCCGGAGGTCTGGCACGCATTCAACAACAGCAGCACAGATGCGAGTGCGATCAGCATTCCGCTGCGCACAAAAATAGGTTTTGTCATGCTCTAGTCGCCCCGGTCAGATTTGGTGCGGACGCAACGG
>JAYVTP010000046.1:0-3152 GCA_043788685.1 Pseudolysobacter sp.
CTCATGCACTGCATCCACCAGCACGCGCACATTTTCCGGATTGATATCCGGCGTCACGCCGTGACCGAGATTGAAAATATGGCCGGGGCCGTTGCCGAAGCTTCGCAGTGTCGCTTGCACTTGCGCGCGGATCACATCGGGCGAGGCGTGCAATACCGCTGGATCGAGATTGCCTTGCAGCGCGACGCGGTGACCAACGCGGCGACGCGCTTCTTCCAGGCTGATGGTCCAGTCTACGCCGAGCGCCGTGCAACCGGTATCGGCGAGAGTTTCGAGATGGCTGTTGGCGCCTTTGCTGAAAAAAATCAGCGGCACGTCGCGCGTGCTCGGATCGCTTTGCAACAGCAGTGCGATCTGGCCGAGATAACGCTGCGAGAATTCGTGAAATTGCAGCGGCGGCAGCAGGCCGCCCCACGTGTCGAACACCATCAGCGCCTGCGCCCCGGCGGCGGCTTGCGCGGCGAGATAGATCGCGACCGAACGCGCAATCACGTCGAGCAAGCGATGGGCGAGGTCGGGTTCGTTCCAGCACAGCGCCTTGACCCGCGCGAAATCACGCGAGCCGCGACCTTCGACCATGTAGCACGCCAGCGTCCACGGACTGCCGGCGAAACCGATCAGCGGCACCCGGCCGGCTAGCGCGTGGCGAATCGTGCGCACGCCATCCATGACGTAACGCAACTCGACTTCCGGATCAGGCATCGCTAGCCGATGGATGTCGGCCGAGGTGCGGATCGGGCGCGCGAATTGCGGGCCTTCGCCTTCGCTGAAATGCAGGCCGAGGCCCATCGCATCGGGGATGGTGAGGATGTCCGAAAACAAGATCGCCGCATCCAAAGCGAAACGATCAAGCGGCTGCAAGGTCACTTCGCAGGCCAGTTCCGGCGTCTTGCACAGCGTCAGAAAATCGCCCGCGCGTGCGCGGGTGGCACGGTATTCGGGCAGATAACGTCCGGCTTGGCGCATGATCCAGACGGGAGTCTTGTCGACCGGCTCACGCTTCAGCGCGCGCAGGAAACGGTCATTGAGCAGAGGCATTTGCGACATGAGTTTCTTGACGGTGTAGTGGAACAGAGAAGCGTGAAGTGGCCTAAAAAACGTAGCGAGCGAAGGGAGTTTGTGCGAGGACGGAGCGCAGGAACCGGATTGTACGTAAGTACATGAGGATTCCGAGCACCGCCCTCGTGCAAAATACCGAGCGCACGATGGCATGGATGCCAGAGATAGAGCAATGAAGGATCAATCGCCGAGTAGTTTTTCAGGCCGCTTCTAGCCGAATGCGCGGCCTTCGAGGCCCTGACTGAACGTGATGAAAAATCCGCGCTTGAGCTGCGCATCGCGCGCGAGTTCAAATGCGCTCAGTGCGTCGTCGCGCTCCAGATACACTTCCTGCTTGAGAGTGATCCGGCCGCCGGTCTGGCCCCATTCGCGCGTCAGCGTCCAGCCGCCGAGCAGATCCTGCTGCAGCGCTATCTGGTAATAGCGCGGCGCTTCGGCGGCGACAGGTTTGGTTTGCATGTAGATACGCATATAAACAGTTTAGCCGATGCAGGCGCGCTGCATGCGATTTTGCGTGAATGCATTTTCGCTCGTCAGCCCAGTCTGCGCTGGGATGACGGCTCATTCAATCCGCTATCGCCGCATTCAATCCTTGCAGCACTTCGGCGTCTGTCACATCCGCGACGATTTCGGCGTGGCCGATCGCACGCCAGAGGATGAGGCGCAACTTTCCGCTGATATTTTTCTTGTCGAGCTGCATATGCGCCAACAGGGTTTCCGCAGCGATGTCGGCCGGAATGCGTGTCGGCAGTCCAAGACGTTGCAGCAATACCGACAGACGTTCGGCATCGGCCGCCGAGGCGCGACCGAGCAGGGTCGAAAGTTGCGCGGCGAGCAGTATGCCGATCGCCACGGCTTCGCCATGCAACAGCGTCGCGTACCCGGTGGCGGTTTCGAGTGCATGGCCAAACGTGTGGCCGAGATTAAGCAGCGCTCGTTCGCCGAGTTCGTGCTCATCACGCGCGACGATCGCGGCTTTGTGCGCGCAACTGGTGGCGATCGCGTTCGTCATCGCGGCGGGGTCACGCGCGATCAGCGCGTCGGCATGTTGTTCCAGCCACGCGAAAAAATCGGCGTCGCCGAGCGCGCCGTATTTCACGACTTCGGCCAGGCCGGCGCGATATTCGCGTTCGGGCAACGTCGCCAAGGTATCGGTATCGATCACCACCGCGCGCGGCTGATGAAATGCGCCGACCAGGTTTTTTCCGGCCGGCAGATTCACGCCAGTCTTGCCGCCGACCGACGAATCGACCTGCGCCAGCAACGTGGTCGGCATCTGCACCAAGGCGATACCGCGCATGTAGCAGGCCGCCGCAAACCCCGCGAGGTCGCCGATCACACCACCACCGAGCGCGATCACGGTCGCATCGCGGCTGGCCTTGATCTCGGCGAGTTTCGCCAGCACTAGTCCGGTGTTGTCTAGCGTCTTGTGGGTTTCGCCGTCGGGCAAGATCAGGCTGTCCCAGCTCAGCGTTTGCAAACCGGCGATGACAGTTTGCAGATACAGCGGCGCGACCGTGCTGTTGCTGACGATCAATACATGCCGACCGCCGATACTGCTGCGCCACAGCGCCGATTGCGTGAGCAAACCAGGGCCGATCCAGATCGGATAACTGCGCGTACCGAGTTCGACGCGGATTTCCCGATGACTCATAAAAACTTGCTCATGCGACTTGTTCCGGATGCTGGCGTTGCCAACGTTGTTCGATCATTGCCGCCAGCCGCCGCGCGGCATGCGCGACGCTGCCATGCAGTTCGGTGGGCACCGCGAGATCGGCGATTTCGCGATACAGCGGCGTGCGCACGGCGGCGAGTTGATGCAATCGCGCGCGTCGATCCGGCGCTGCCAGCAGCGGACGTTTGCGATCGTACGCGAGCCGCGCGAGTTGCTGTTCGACGCTGATTTCGAGATGCACCACATAACCCGACTCGCGCAACACACGGCGATTCTGCGCATCCAGTACCACGCCGCCGCCGGTCGCGACCAGCACGCCGCTGTGCGTGGCGAGTTCCGCCAGCGCCTCGCTTTCGCGACGACGGAATCCGGCCTCACCCTCGACATCGAACACCACCGCCACACTCACGCCGGTGCG
>JAYVTP010000047.1:0-11322 GCA_043788685.1 Pseudolysobacter sp.
CCGGCATTTTTCACCGTCTCCAGCAACACTGGTAAATGTTCCTGAATCTTGCTGGCGCCCATGCGATGGATCAAGGTGAGACGACCCGGTTCGTTGTCCGGATTCAGCGCATCGATCACACGCAGCAATTGATCAGACTTGACCGATGGCCCGACTTTGACGCCGATCGGATTGCGAATGCCGCGGCAATATTCCAGATGCGCACCATCCATGTCGGCGGTACGCATGCCGATCCATGGAAAATGGGTCGACAGATTGAACCAGCCCCACTGGCGCGGCACCTGGCGTGTTTGTGCTTGCTCGTAATGCAGCACCAATGCTTCGTGCGAGGTATAGAAATCGACACGACCATAACTGCCGATCGGTTCACCAGCGAGGGTTTCCATGAACCGCAGGGAGTCACCGATGGATTCAACCATGCGCCGATATTCAGCCGCGAGCGGCGAGTGGGCGACCCATTCCAGATCCCAATACTCCGGGTGATGCAGATCGGCGAATCCGCCGTCGATCAACGCACGCACAAAATTCATCGTCATCGCCGACTTGGCATGGCCTTCGATCAGGCGCTGCGGGTCGGCGCGACGCGCGACAGCGGTGAATTCTGCACTGTTGACGATGTCGCCACGATAGCTCGGCAGCGTGACACCATCGCGTGTCTCCATATCGGTCGAACGCGGTTTGGCGTACTGACCGGCGAAACGTCCGACTCTGACGATCGGCAACTTGAGTCCGTGCACCAGCACCAGACTCATCTGCAACAGCACCTTCAGCCGATTCGAAATCAGCGCGGAATTGCAGTCGGCAAAACTCTCGGCACAGTCGCCGCCCTGCAACATGAAACAACGCCCCTCAGCCGCATCGGCAAGTTTGCGTTTGAGCGCGAGCACCTCCCACGATGTGACCAGCGGCGGCAACTCGCTGAGCTGCGCCAGCGCACGCCCCAGCTCAGCTTGATCTTCATAAGCGGGCTGCTGAATCGCCGGCTTGCTTTGCCACGACGCCGGCGACCAGTTCAGAGGTTCACGCACCGGAGCGATATTGCGTTCGACAGACTTCATGCTGGTTCTCATTGCGCTCAATTCATGCTGCACTGCGTTATGAACTGCATAATGCCACAGCACGCGCGCTGCGCAAGTGGAGCGGCTTTGCGATCAATAACGCCACTGCCGACGGAAGCCCGCCCACAATGCGCCGAGGCTTAGCAGCACGTAGCTGATCAGCGTCCAGCCCGGCATCGACAGCCCCAATAACGTCCAGTTGATTTCCGCGCATTCACCGGATCCGGTAAACACCATCTTGAGCGTCTTGCTGATCGGAAACGCGTCGAGCATGTAGCCCAGTCCCGGGCCGCAATCCGGCACTTGATCCTTGGGCAAATGCTGCAGCCACAGATGACGCGTAGCAATGGCGATGCCGGCGAGCCCCGCAAGCAGCACGAGCAATGCGTAGACTCGGCGACCCGCGCCTGTGGGACCGTGCAGCGCACCGATCAGAAAAAACACACCCATGGCAATGAACGCTACTCGCTGGAAAATGCACAACGGACACGGATCGACATTCAACTGATACTGCGAATACAAGGCGTATGCGAGCAAGGCCGCGCAAACCAGGAAACCCGCAATGAACTGGGTACGAAACGACCAGAGGAACGGATTGAGCATGGGTTTATCTCACTGATTAAACGGGGCTGACGACAGACCACAATTATGCATTGCCGTTCCCGCTCATGCGACCAACAGAATCATGGCTACGCCAGAGGGGGTGAGAAATGACTGAATCTGGAAATTCAGAATTCCCATAAAACAACGGCCCCGGTCAGTTTCCCGACCAGGGCCGTAATCTTGTCCCGCATGAACCCGCTTATTCGGCGGCTTCGGCGCCTTCAGCTGCGGTCTGCGGGCGATCCACGAGCTCGACGTAAGCCATCGGTGCTGCGTCGCCAACGCGGAAACCGCACTTGAGGATACGCAGGTAACCGCCGGGACGCTCACGGTAACGCGGCCCGATCTCGACAAACAGCTTGCCTACGGCAACCTTGTCGCGCAAGCGCGCAAATGCCAGACGACGATTGGCAACGCCATCGGTCTTGGCCAGCGTGATCAGCGGTTCGGCGATACGGCGCAGTTCTTTCGCCTTGGGCAGGGTGGTGCGGATCAGCTCATGCTTGAACAGCGAGGCGGCCATGTTCTTGAACATGGCTTCGCGGTGACTGCTGGTGCGATTGAGTTTGCGTCCGGATTTCTGGTGGCGCATGGTCGTGTGTCCTGTTCTTGTTTCGTGTTACAGCATCTGCAAGCCGTGTTGCAGATTGGCCGGCGGCCAGTTCTCCAGCTTCATACCGAGGGACAAGCCACGTGTATGCAACACGTCCTTGATTTCGGTAAGCGACTTCTTGCCCAGGTTGGGCGTCTTCAACAATTCGACTTCCGTGCGCTGAACCAGATCACCGATGTAGTAGATGCTCTCGGCCTTGAGGCAGTTGGCCGAACGCACGGTCAATTCGAGATCATCGATCGGACGCAACAACACCGGATCCACACCCGCCTTGTCGGTTGCTGCCCCTTCGCTTTCGCGACGCGTGAAATCACCAAACACGGATAGCTGATCCTGCAGAATTTCAGCGGCTTTACGCACTGCTGCTTCCGCATCGATGGTGCCGTTGGTTTCGACGTCGAGCACGAGCTTATCGAGATCGGTACGCTGCTCTACACGCGCGCTTTCCACTTCGTAGGCAACGCGGCGAACCGGGCAGAACGAGGCATCGAGCTGCAGACGACCGATCGGATGCGCTTCTTCATCCGGACGACGACGGCTGGTGGCGGGCTGATAACCGACGCCGCGCGTGATGCGCAGGCGCATGCTGAGCGTGATGTCTTTGGTCAGATGACAAATGACGTGGTCGGGATTGATGATCTCGACATTGTGATCGACCTTGATATCGCCAGCAGTAACGACGCCTTTTCCTTTACGGCTCAGAGTGAGGTTTGCCTCATCCTGACCATGCATGCGAATCGCGACGTCTTTCAGGTTGAGCAGGACTTCGATGACATCTTCCTGCAAACCTTCAAGTGTCGTGTACTCATGCAACACGCCATCGATTTCGACTTCGATGATGGCGGCGCCAGGAATGGACGACAGCAAAACACGCCTCAGGGCATTGCCCAAGGTGTGACCGAAGCCACGCTCAAGCGGCTCCACGATAACTTTGGCGCGATTTGCGCCGATACGCTCGACGTGAATGTCACGCGCGCGCAGTACGGTTGTTGGCGACGCTGCCATGAACCACGCTCCGGATAAAAAACTAGAAACTGGGTGGATGTTCCGGCCAGAGGAAACTCAGGCAGATAACACATCCTTGCATTACGTTGCAGCAAGCCCGGACTAGCCGGGCCGTTGGCTTACTTGGAATACAATTCGATGATCAGGTTTTCGTTGATGTCGCTCGGAAGATCGCTGCGTTCCGGATGCGCCTTGAACGTGCCGCTGAATTTCTTCGCGTCCGTCTCGACCCATGCTGGAATCAGATCCATTTCCTGCGACAAGGTCAGCGCTTCCTGGATACGCAACTGACTGCGTGACTTCTCCACGACCGCGACTAGGTCACCTGGTTTGATCTGGTAAGAAGGCAGATTGACCTTCTTGCCATTGACTTCAATCGACTTGTGCGCGACCAACTGACGTGCCTGTGCGCGGGTAACTGCAAAACCCATGCGGTAGACAACGTTGTCGAGGCGACACTCAAGCAAGCGCAGCAAATTCTCGCCGGTATTACCCTTGAGATTTGAAGCCTTGGCGTAATAGTTGCGGAACTGACGCTCAAGCAATCCGTAGATGCGCTTGACCTTCTGTTTCTCACGCAACTGAACTGCGTAGTCCGATAGACGAGCGCGTTTGTTCGCGCCGTGCTGGCCGGGCTTGGTTTCGAGCTTGCACTTCGAATCTAGCGCGCGGGCTGGGCTTTTGAGGCTCAGATCTGCGCCTTCACGACGGGCGAGCTTGCAGGTGGGACCGATATAACGTGCCATGGTCGCTTCTCCTTACACGCGGCGACGTTTGGGCGGACGACATCCGTTATGCGGGATGGGCGTCACGTCCAGGATATTGGTGATCTTGTAACCGATCGCATTCAGCGAGCGCACCGCAGATTCACGACCAGGACCGGGGCCCTTGATACGTACTTCGAGCGATTTCAGGCCGTATTCCTGGGCTGCCTTGCCTGCTTTTTCGGCTGCGACTTGCGCCGCGAAAGGCGTGCTCTTGCGTGAACCGCGGAAACCCGCACCACCCGCCGTAGCCCACGACAAGGCATTACCCTGACGATCGGTAATAGTCACCACCGTATTATTGAACGACGCCTGCACATGGCAGATACCGTCAGTCACAATACGCTTGACTTTCTTTTTGGTCTTTGCAGCAACCGGCTTATTCATAGTCGGGTATTTGCCTTATTTCTTGATGGCGCGACGCGGACCCTTGCGGGTACGGGCGTTGGTGCGGGTACGCTGGCCACGCATCGGCAAGCCGCGGCGATGACGCAGACCACGATAGCAGCCCAGATCCAGCAGGCGCTTGATGCTCATGCCAACTTCGCGACGCAGATCACCTTCAACAGTGAACTTCGCCACTTCCTGGCGCAACTTATCGACTTCAGACTCAGTCAGCGACTTGATTTTAGTCGCCGGATTGACACCAGCAGAAACGCAAACCTTCTTGGATCGCGTGCGGCCAATGCCGAAAATGCTTTGCAGACCGACCCAGACATGTTTCTGAACCGGCAGGTTGACACCTGCAATGCGCGCCATGTAGATATCTCCGATAACGCCCTAAAGCGCAGTGAACTTCCAATTATACCTTGGATTGTCCGAAACTGAAAGCCTGGATTACGACTTTGTTGCGAACATCCGATTCGAATACAAATTTGCGGTGCCGTAGCTCAGCGAACCGTGCCACTGCGACCATATCCCTTGAGGTTTGCCTTTTTCAGCAAGCCTTCATATTGATGCGACACCAGATGGGCCTGCACCTGGGCAGTGAAATCCATCACCACTACAACCACGATCAATAGCGATGTACCACCGAAGTAGAACGGCACATTCCACGCCGAGCGCATGACTTCCGGCACCAGGCAAACGATAACCAGATAGATTGCGCCAGCGCAGGTCAAGCGAGTCAACACGCCATCGATGTACTCGGCAGTGGATTTGCCCGGACGAATACCTGGAATGAGCGCGCCAGACTTTTTCAGATTCTCGGCAGTCTCATTCGAGTTGAATACGAGCGCCGTATAGAAAAATGCGAAGACCGTGATCAGGGTCGCGTACAACAACATGTGCAGCGGCTGGCCCGGAGACATCGACGCGGTCAACGTTTGCAGCCAGCGTATGTCGGTGCCATTGCTAAACCAGCTCGCGGCCGTCGCCGGGAACAGCAGCAGACTGGAAGCGAAGATCGCCGGAATAACGCCCGCCATGTTCAACTTAAGCGGCAAATGCGAACTCTGGTTCATGTACGCACGACCGCCGCCTTGGCGCCTTGCATAGTTAACCGTAATTCGCCGCTGCCCAAGTTCGACAAACACCACAAATGCCGTCACCAACAGTACCAATGCCGCCACCAGCAGAACCTGGAACGCATTCAGTTCACCATTTTGTACCATGGTCAAGGTGTGCACGACCGCGGCTGGCAGGCCAGCGACGATACCTGCGAAGATCAGCAGCGAAATGCCATTGCCGATACCACGCTCAGTGATCTGCTCACCCAGCCACATCAGGAACATCGTGCCGCCGGTCAAGGCGATCACTGCGGTGAAAACAAATCCCATGCCAGGATTGAACACCACCGGAATACCCCCGGCCGCACCTTGATGCTGCAAAGCAGTAGCAACGCCGAATGACTGGAACAAGCACAGGAAGACTGTGCCATAGCGCGTGTATTGCGTGAGCTTGCGACGCCCTGACTCGCCTTCCTTGCGCAAGGCTTGAAAGCTCGGCAATACCGAACCGAGCATCTGCACGATGATGGATGCAGATATGTAAGGAACGATAGAAAGCGCAAAGATCGAAAAACGTGCCAGCGCACCGCCCGAGAACATGTTGAACATGTCGACGATACCGCCGCCGGACTGCATGAAACTTGCCATCGCCTCGGAGTTCACACCCGGCACCGGGATGAACGAGCCGAGACGAAACACGATCAACGCACCGATCACGAACAGGATGCGCTGCTTCAGCTCAGTAAGTTTACCGAGTCCGGCGAGCGTATTTGCTTGCCCTGTAGCCACGCCTTACTCCACACTGCCGCCGGCGGCAATAATTGCAGCCTTCGCGCCAGCCGTGATTGCCACTCCGCTTACCGTAAGCGCGCGAGTAATCTCGCCCTTCTTGACGATCTTGGCGCTTTCGGCACGGTTATCGATCAGGCCGGCCGCTTTCAGCGTCGCAAAATCGATGACGGTAATATCGAGCGCTTCAAGCCGATACAACAACACTTCGCACACATCGTGCTTGGTCTTGGAGCGGAAGCCGACCTTCGGCAAGCGACGTTGCAATGGCATCTGGCCGCCTTCAAAACCTGGCTTGACCTTGCCTTTACCCGAGCGAGCGAACTGACCCTTGTGACCACGACCGGCCGTTTTGCCAAGGCCGGAACCGATACCGCGACCGACGCGGGTACGGACTTTGCGTGCACCTACAGCGGGTTTGAGCGTATTGAGACGCATGATGTATTACTCCAGAATTCGTTGCGAGCAGCGCTTAAGCGCTTTCTTCCACACGCACCAGGTAACTGACCTGGTTGATCAAACCGCGCACAGAGGGACTGTCTTTGAGTTCCGACACCGAGTTCAGCTTGCGCAAACCCAATGCCTTGACGCTCAAACGATGACGCTCCTGGCAGCTATTGGTGCTCTTTACCAGACGCACACGCACGGTTTTATGTTCAGATTTCTTGGTCTTAGCCATGACCCATCACCTCTTGCACGGTTTTGCCACGCTTGGCGGCGATACTCTGCGGCGAATTCATTGCCTTCAGGCCTTTGATGGTTGCGCGCACCAGATTGATCGGGTTACGTGAGCCGACAGCTTTCGCCAACACGTTCTTGACCCCGACCACTTCGAGCACAGCACGCATTGCACCGCCGGCAATCACGCCGGTACCTTCGGACGCTGGCTGCATATAAACACGCGCCGCGCCGTGGTTGGCCTTGATTGCATACCACAAGGTGCCCTGATTCAACTGCACCGGCGCCATATTGCGACGTGCACGTTCCATGGCTTTCTGGATCGCAACCGGGACTTCTTTTGCCTTGCCGTAACCGAAACCGACCTTGCCATCACCATCGCCGACAACGGTCAATGCGGTGAACGTCATCTGACGTCCGCCCTTGACGGTCTTGGCCACGCGATTAACGGCGATTAATTTCTCCAGCAGCCCATCGGCGCTTTCACGTTCGTTCGTTGACATGTTTCGTTCCTTTGCTTGCCACAATGGGCAACGTTGCTTACGGCTTGGCCGCTTAGAGTTGTGTAGCTCAGAAGATCTGGGTATTGCCTAGAACAAATTTAGAACTTCAGACCGCCCTCACGCGCGGCATCTGCCAACGCTTGAATACGACCGTGATAACGAAAGCCCGAACGGTCGAACGCGACGACTTCGATACCCGCTGCGCGAGCTTTCTCGGCAATCGCCTTGCCGACAGCCGCTGCGGCGGCCTTGTTCTTGGTGCCTTTCAAGCCATCCACAACCACTTTCTGCAGAGTCGAAGCCGCTGCAATCACGGTATCGCCTGAAGCAGAAATAACCTGCGCGTACAAATGCTGACCGGTGCGATGCACGGTAAGGCGCGCGACGTTGAGCTTGCGAATGTGCGCGCGCGTAGTCTTGGCGCGGCGCAGTCTTGCGATGTTCTTTTCCATAACAGTCTCCGTGAAGCGGATCGGCATTTGAAAAGTTTGGCCACGAATGAACAAACTCTTGCGGAAGAAACCGCGTTACGCCTTCTTGGCTTCTTTCAGGGTGATCTTCTCGCCGGCATAACGCACACCCTTGCCCTTGTAGGGTTCTGGTGGTCGGAAAGCGCGGATCTTTGCAGCAACCTGGCCAACGCTCTGCTTGTCGGAACCCTGGATGATGACTTCCGTCTGTGTCGGAGTCGCCAGAGTGATTCCTTCCGGCGCCTTGAATACGACCGGGTGGGAAAAACCCAAGGTCAGATTCAAATCCTTGCCAGTCATGGTGGCGCGATAACCAACGCCGACCAGTTCAAGCTTGCGCTCATAACCCTGGCTGACACCATGCACCATGTTGTACACGAGGGCGCGCGTGGTACCGGCCATCTTGGTGCTACCGTTTTCGTCATTGGTCGAAAATGTGACTTCGCCATTCTCGACCACCACACCGGTACCGGGGAGCATCGCCAGTTTCAGCGTGCCTTTGGGGCCTTTGACGGTGATCGAATTGTCTTTCACGGCGCACTCAACCCCTTTGGGGAGTGCAACCGCTTTCTTTGCTACGCGTGACATGGATATTCTCCGAACTTAGGCGACGGTGCCGATGATTTCGCCGCCGAGACCCTTCGAACGCGCTTGCGCGTCCGTCATGATCCCGGACGAGGTCGTCACGATCGAAATACCCAGACCACCCAATACCTTCGGCAATTCATCCTTGCCGCGATACTGGCGCAGGCCGGAACGGCTGACGCGTTGCAAATGATCGATGGCCGGCTTGCCATCAAAATACTTGAGCGCAATTTCAAGCTCTGCCTTGTTGCCTTCGGCCTTGGTGACCTGGGCGTCGCGGATATAACCTTCATCCTTGAGTAGCTTGGCAATCGCTACCTTGGTCTTGGACGACGGCATGCGCACTGCCACTTTGGCCGTAGCCTGAGCGTTGCGAATGCGCGTAAACATATCGGCGATTGGATCTGTCATGCTCATAAGTCTATTCCTTCCTTACCAGCTGGCTTTGCGCAAGCCGGGCACGTCACCACGCATCGTGGCTTCGCGCAGCTTGTGCCGGCCAAGACCGAACTTGCTGTATACGCCGCGCGAACGACCGGTCAGCTCGCAGCGATTACGCTGACGAACGGGACTGGAGTCACGCGGAAGTTTCTGGATCTTCGTCTGCGCCGCCATCTTGTCCTCGTAGGACGACTTGGGGCTCATCACGATTGCTTTCAGCTCTGCGCGTTTGCTGGCGAATTTTGCCACCAGTTTGGTGCGCTTTCTTTCGCGCATCACCATACTTGTCTTGGCCATAGCCGGTTTATCCTGTTGCGAAATGGTGCGTGATTAATTGCGGAAAGGGAAACTGAAGGCTTCCAGCAATGCCTTGGCTTCCTCATCGGTCGCTGCGGTTGTGGCGATGGAAATATCCATGCCGCGCAATGCGTCGATCTGATCGAAATCGATCTCAGGGAAGATGATCTGTTCCTTGATCCCCATATTGTAGTTGCCGCGGCCGTCAAACGCACGACCATTCACACCGCGGAAGTCGCGGACGCGCGGCAAGGCGATGTTCACGAGACGATCGATGAACTCGTACATGCGGTTACGGCGCAACGTGACTTTGCAACCGATCGGCCAGCCATCGCGAATCTTGAAGGTCGCGATCGATTTACGTGCCAGCGTCGAGACCGGCTTCTGACCGGCGATCTTGGCCATATCGGCGAGTGCAAAATCGAGCACCTTCTTGTTGCCGACCGCCTCGCCCACGCCCATGTTCAGCGTGACCTTGGTGATACGCGGTACTTGCATGATATTGGCGTAACCAAAGCGTTCCATCAGCTTCGGCACCACTTCATCTTTGTAGAATTTTTCCAGACGTACCATGACTATATTCCTTACGCGTCAACTACTTCGCCCGATGCGCGGAAAACGCGCACCTTGCGGCCGTCGTCGAGCTTCTTGAAACCCACGCGTTCGCCTTTATTGGCTGCGGAGTTGAATAGCATGACGTTGGAGATGTGGATGGAAGCCTCACGCTCGACGATACCGCCCGGCTGGTTGGCTTGGGGATTCGGCTTCGTGTGGCGCTTGATCAGGTTGATGTTCTGCACTACGAGACGATCACCGTCCACACGCAGCACTTCACCTTTCTGGCCTTTGTTTTTTCCGGTAATCACGACAACCTGATCACCTTTGCGAATACGGTTCATAACGTAACTCACTTTTCCAATAGAGCGCGTTTGCTTCGCTCTTAGTTAGTCCGGTAATGCTTCCACAACCCTGGCTTGCGCCACTCCCTTAACTTAAGGGAGCTCAAAAAGCTAAGCTCTGGTCCTATTCCCTATACCCAGTTCTTACAACACTTCTGGCGCGAGCGAGACGATCTTCATGAACTTCTCGGTACGCAGTTCGCGCGTCACCGGTCCAAAAATACGCGTGCCGATCGGCTCGAGTTTGTTGTTCAGCAATACGGCAGCGTTGCCATCGAAGCGGATCAACGATCCGTCCGGACGACGAACGCCCTTGCGAGTGCGCACGACAACGGCGTCATACACTTCGCCTTTCTTTACCTTGCCGCGCGGAATGGCTTCTTTGATCGACACCTTGATGATGTCGCCAATGTGGGCGTAACGACGCTTGGAACCGCCGAGCACCTTGATGCACATCAGTTCTCGCGCACCGCTATTATCCGCTGCGGCCAATGTGGTCTGCATTTGAATCATGGCAAACTCCTAAATATCGAGCCAGCGGTTACTGCGCGGCGCGCGTGAGTATTTCAACCACGCGCCAGTTTTTTGTTTTCGACAACGGGGCACACTCAGCAATACGCACTACATCACCTTCATGACACTCACCCTTTTCATCATGGGCGTGCACCTTGGTCGAGCGACGGATGATCTTGCCGTACAGCTTGTGCTGCACCTGGCGTTCGAGAAGCACCGTCACGGTCTTCTGCATCTTGTTGCTGACTACGCGGCCTTCGACCGTGTGCAGTGCTTTCTGATTATCACTCATCACGAATCGCCTTATTTCTTGTCAACTGCTGTCGCGGATACGAGCAGCGTCTTGATCTGTGCAATCTCGCGCCGGACGCGCTTGAACTGATGCGTCTGGGTCTGCTGTCCAGCACCGCGCTGCATGCGCAGATTGAACTGCTCTTTGCGCAGGTCGAGAAGATGCGTGTTGAGATCCGCAGCAGATTTCTTGCTAAGTTCTTTGAATTCCATCACAGCACCGTTCGGCTAACAAACTGCGTCTGCACCGAAAGCTTGGCGGCGGCCAGGCGGAATGCCTCGCGCGCGCTGCTTTCGTCAACGCCTTCGATTTCATACAGCATGCGACCCGGCTGGATCACTGCCACCCAAAATTCCACATTACC
>JAYVTP010000048.1:0-2830 GCA_043788685.1 Pseudolysobacter sp.
CCGCTGATACGCAATGCCTTGGCGCCGGAAGGCAGTCGATCGGTAACGAGCGGCGCCACTTTCGCATCGCGCAATTGATCGACCAGCCGACGCTGCAACATGCGCGATGGCGGATCGGCCCAGAGCTGATAATGATAGGCGCGCAAGGTGCCGGCTTCGGCATCGGTGGTGTAGATCAGCGCCTGCTCCGCGTACAAACCATCCGCGCTGAAAACGTCGACCACCAGCGGCTGCGTGAACAGCGGCGGCGCATTCGGCACTGCGATATTGGTCGTCGCCGGCAGGCGAAAATAGGTTTCGTCCGGCACGCTCGGGGCCGAGCACGCGCCGAGCAGCAACAGCATCGCCACGAGCAGAATCTTCATTGTTTGTCTTCCTCGAGCTTGTCCGCTTTTGGCGCCAGCAACAGCCGGTTCGGACTCTTGCGAATTTCGTGACTGAACTCGTCGAAGTTACGACTCGCCGCATCCAGATGCTGGGTCATGCTGCCGATGCGGCTGGACAAGTTCGACAAAATCGTCTGCAGGTCATCGACCGATTGTTTCACGCCCGGACGAATTTCCTGCGCGATCGCGCCGATCTGCAGCAGCGCCTGATTCAGCAAATCCTGGGTCGTATGCAGCTCTTTGCTGACACCTCGAATGTCGCCGAGAATACCGGCAACCGCGGCGCGATTCTGCGGCTTGAGCAGATCGTTGACCGAATCCGACGCCGTGTTGAGTCGGGTCAATAGCGCTTGGGTCTGATCGAGAATTTCCGGTGTCTTTTTATCGATGCTGCCGGTGATCGAATCGACGCGCTGCGACAAGGTCTGGATCAGCGGCGTGATCTGGCTGCGCGTGAGATCGCTGAGCTGTGCGGCGAGCGCATTCATCGCGGTGAAAATATCCGCGCTTTCCGCACCGAGCAGCTCGCCACCTGCCGCAACCTTCTCCAGACTCGGGCCTTCGTCGATCGCTACGGCGACATCCGAAAGCAAGCCCGTCGCGGCAAGTCGCGCCACACTATCCTTCGGAATCGCCCAGTCGCGCCGCACCGCAAGCGTGACTTTGTAGCGAGTGCCTCTGGCCGTGCGTTCGGGCGTGAGATCGCTGACCTGGCCGATGCGATAACCCTGATAAAACACCGGCGCGCCGTAATGCAGTCCGGTGACGTTGTGATAATAGGTGTGGTAATCCGCGTTCGCACCGCCGCGGCCGGTGATCATCGTCAGCGCGGTCAGCAGCACGACAAACGCGAGCACGACAAACGCGCCGACGAGAATGTAATTGACGTTATCGCGCTTCACTTTTTTCCCTTGTTCTCGCCAGCATCTTGTTCATGCACGTTCCTCGGTCAGGCGTCGCAGGTAGGCATCGGCATCCACCACGATTTCGCGCGGCCGCCGATTCAGCAAATCTTGAATGCGCTCGTTCGGCGCGGCGCGCACTTCGGCCACCGTGCCGGTCATGAGGATCGATCCTTCATCGAGCACCGTGATCGTATCCGCAATCTTGAACGCGCTGTCGAGTTCGTGCGTCACCACCACGATAGTCATGCGCAGCGCATCGCGCAATCGCAAAATCAATTCGTCCAGTTCGGCCGACACGACCGGATCGAGCCCGGCCGATGGCTCGTCGAAAAACAGCAGCTTCGGATCCATTACGATCGCACGCGCGAGCGCGGCGCGCTTGATCATGCCGCCGGAAAGCTGGCTCGGCATGAGCTCCTGAAAACCGCCGAGATTGACCACTTCGAGTTTGAGCCGCGACATGATGCGGATCGTATGTTCGTCGAGCGTGGTGTGTTCGCGCAATGGCAGCGCGACGTTTTCACCGACCGTCATCGACGTGAGCAACGCACCGCCCTGGAACGACACGCCGATCTTGCGCCGCACGTCGAGCAGCTCGCGCGGCGAGGCTTTGGCAATGTCCACGCCGAGCAGGCGGATAGTGCCGGCGCGCGGTTTGTGCAGTCCGAGCAGATGCCGCAGCAAGGTACTCTTGCCCGAGCCAGAGCCGCCCATGATCACGCGGATCTCGCCCGCGTTCACGCTGAAATCGACGTCGTGCAGAATACGCCGCCGGCCGTACCAGGCCTCGAGTTTTTCTACTTCGATGAGGGGCGTTGACATCGTGAACTATCGCTCAGTGCGGTTCATTTAAGTTCTTCGCTGGCGGGCTGCTCTGCACAAGCTTCCATTTCAAACCAGAAGAAATCGAATCAATCGCCTGAGCGATCCCCCACAACTGCGCAGGACCCACGTTTCCATAGTCCGAAACTCGCTTATTCACCTTTCCCATGTTGACGGTAACTATCGTGATTGCATTGTCCGTCCAACCACCGCTGTACTCATTTTCCAAGTTGAAAAACTTTGCCGTAAAAACGAGCTGAGATAGCCTGACAAAATCGCGAACAGCAATTTTGGCGTGCCATTTCCCCTTGTGCGGAACATAGTCTTTTCCTTCCAACTCAGCGGTTCCTGCCTTGTTAAAAGTGATGGTATAAATAGGGCACGGCCCATAACAAGGTGTTCGCTCAAGAGAAATACTGTTAATAGGAATTGCAGCGATTGCAGCCGCCTCATCCATTGGGGCAGGACCCTCGGTAACGATACTTTGCAGACGTGAAATAACTTCTTCATCGGTAGCTGCAAATGTTTGCGAGGCCAGCGTCAGCAAGAAAAAAGCAATCGGTTTCGTATCCCTGAAAATCGAATTCCTCATACTCTTTCCTTCGATCATCGATTCAAGAAAAACGAAAAAATCATGTCGGCGACGATGATATAGCTGATCGACAACACCACTGCGCGGGTAGTGGCGCGGCCTACGCCTTCGGCACCGCCGCTGAC
>JAYVTP010000049.1:0-7858 GCA_043788685.1 Pseudolysobacter sp.
CGTGTTGAAACTCGATACGCATCGACAGATCGATTGCACGCAGATGTTTGGTCAGCGCGCCGATCGAGATGAAGTCGACGCCGGTCTCTGCAATCGCGCGTAGTCGAATCAGATCAACACTGCCGGAAACTTCCAGCGGCACGCGGCCTGCGACCCGTTTTACTGCCTCACGTAAATCGTCTGCGCTGAATTCGTCAAGCATGATGCGATCGACATTCGCGTGCAGCGCCTGATCCAGTTCATCAAGTGACTCGACCTCTACTTCGAGCATCAACGCTGGATGCGCGGCGCGTGCCTGGCGCACCGCCGCGCTGAGTGAACCTGCGGCGGCGATGTGATTCTCCTTGATCAGCATGGCATCGTACAAACCGATGCGATGATTGCTCGCGCCACCGCAGCGCACTGCATATTTCTGCGCCAAACGCAGGCCGGGCAAGGTTTTGCGTGTATCCAGCAAAGTTGCATGAGTGCCGCCGACTGCAATTACATATTGCGCCGTAGTGGTTGCGGTGCCCGACAATGTTTGCAGAAAATTCAACGCGCAACGTTCCGCACTGACCAGCGCACGCGCTTTGCCGCGGATCATGCACAGCCGTGTATTTTTTTCCACATGCATGCCGTCGTGAACGAGCCACTGGATTGTGACCGCAGGATCAAGTGCGATAAAACACGCCTCGAACCATGCACAACCTGCGATGACGACGGACTCGCGGGTAATTACAAAAGCATCCGCCATCAAATCCGCCGGCAGCAATTCGGCAGTTGCGTCGCCGCTGCCGATATCTTCGGCAAGTGCGTGCAGTACATCGCGCCGGATCAATTCAATCGGAGGTGCAAACAGTTCGGTTTTGTCGGACATCGATACTTTCACGGACACAAATTATCGCGGTTCAAGCGAACCCAATATTGGCGGACACACATACCGTACGCACAATATGACATTGCTCTTTTTTTGATGTTGGTTGCCGCGAACTCAGGCCGAGACGGGCGCGGATACTGCCTTGAGTCGCTCGGCGATGGCACCTAAGGCGCGATCAAACAGTGGCACATCGTCCATCAGTGTGGCATCACCCGATTCCAGCTCGCGAGCAAGAATATCAGCAGTCTTGTCGGCCACTTTCAAGCCTTTGTTGTTGACGAACAGATAACGACCGCTGATCGGGCTGATCCACGAAAGTTTCGCGCGTTCCTGGTTGCCCGTTTCCGCGTCTTCGAACTGCAGCCACGTGCCCACTTTCATGCTGCGCACGCGTTGCATGAACTCGTTGTCGGGCGACGTTTCCCCACGAGTCTCGACGCTGCTGCTGGCGGTGGCAAGCGTTGCGTCCATCTGTGGTGACGGGAATCCTGCAGGCGTTGCATCTTCGGAATAATCTTCGCCCGAGCTTTGCGCGGCAGCAGAGTCGCGATGGACGACTGCGCTGCGTTGGCTCGAAAACTCGTGAGGATCCATCGCCTGAGGCGACTTGCTCTCCGCTACAGGTTTGGCGATGAGTGCACGCGCGTGCAGTTTGCGTAAATCCTCGATCACGCGGCGCATATCGCTCTCGTGATAAGCGACAGTGGTCAGGCCATTGCGCAGTGTATTTTCCAAGCTTGGCAGCAACATCTTCAGGCGCAGCCGATCGTCGATGCCAAGCTTGGGCGAAACGCTCCAGATCAGGTCGTCCATGAAACGCAGTGCCGATTGCCACTCGGCAGATGCTTCGCCATGGCGCACGAAAATGAGCGTGAGGAAATTGCCCCATGGGCGTGCGAGCACATGCCGCACCAGATCGGGCAATGCCGGATCTTCCAGGCGCAGGCGAATCTCGCGCGCCGCGCTGATGCGCGCGAGACTGAGTTTTTCGCGACCGCGTGCGGCCTCGGTGACACGTTGTTCGGTCAGATCGATGCGACGCTTTTGGCTATTCGTGAACCCGACGAAATCGCGGTGCAAGCGCTCGAAAATACCAATATCGTCGTCGAAATTCTGCAGCAACTCATTGACCGTATGCTTGACCTGCTCGAACAGACGTTGATCGGTATCGCTGTCCGGACTCCAGCCCACACTGGCTTCCGCCATGGCATCGAGCAAGCGCCGCGCTGGATGGGTTTTCTGCGCGAACAGATGACGATCCAGCAATGCAACTTTCAGATATGGAATCTGCAGACGCGACAATAGCGCCTGCATTTCCGATGGCAGATTACGATCCTGCACGATGAACTCGAACAGCATGCCGACTAAATCGATGGTGTCTTCGTCGGCATGCGATACGTTTTGGGTTTCGGCGCTGAATTTGTTCAGCTGACCTAGCAGTTCCTGCTTGACCTGTTGTACTTGCCCCATCGTCGCCATCGGCGTGGCCGCGGCGGCCTGTGCCTGTTGTTGCGTAGCGATCGATTGGTGCTGCAGCAGACTCAGCGCATTCAACAGTTCGTGCGCTTGCGGCACGTGCGTGGGCATGCCGAGTTGTTGCGGCGGCAGGTAGGCGTTGGTGGAATATTCCGGCGCATTAGGCGTGTGCCGACTGGCAAGCAATTGGCGCAGGGTTTGATAAATCTCCGACTGCAACTGCGCATTGACGGCGGCTGCAGGATCGGCCATCGGCATTTGCTGTTGGGCGTAATCCTGCGCATAACCGCCTTGATCCTGGCGCAACGCTGGATTGCCATACGGATCACTGGCATTTTGTTGCATGCCAGCGTTGTTCGTGCCGCGTGTCTGCGCGACGAACGGTGTTTGCGGCAATACGCCGGCCTTGATCAGCAGCGCGTTGACCTCGTCGTACAAAGGTTCGAGTCCGCCGAGCACAAAACGCTCGAACAGCTTGAACACGATCAGTTTGACCGCCACCGTGATCTCGAACTCCTGCACGGCAATGCGAAACGCGTGGCATAGTGGTGCGGGTCCGATCGGGTTACTCGCGTCTTCGACCCTGGTACCCGCGCGAATCACCGAAAGGCGTTGATTCAGCCCGTACAGACCGCGCGCGAAACGGCTCTCAGCTTTGGCAATCATGCTGTTGATCGCAAGCGATTCTTCGAGTTCGCAGTCGTCCAGCAAGGCCAGCCCGATCGGTGCGGAATTCGACATCGTGTCGGCGCGAACCGCCTGCAGCTTTCCGGAAGCAAAATCGTTGAACAAATTGCTCAGTTGTTCCTGGAACAAGCGATCAACCAGCTGGCGTTTCTTGCGCACTTCGCGCATGCCATCAAAATAATGATTCTGCACACTATTGTTCTCAGCTTTTTCGGCGAGATCAAACAGCGCGTCATCAAGATTTTCAAACAACGTACCAAGCAATCCACCGATACGTTTCAAGGCAGCGGTGCGAGCCGTCTTCAGCAATTCGCCGAGGCGATCAGTTTCCGACGCATGTAGCCCTTGACGGAGCTGCAGATCGATTACTTTACCGGATTCAATCGGTGTGGCCATACTCGTTATATGCCTGTAAGGCTTGAGTCTGAATCAAGTCGTACCCACCCCGCACGACTTCCCAATAGCGATGAGAACATTTTCAAGCGTGTATTTACTGTGAACTTGTAAGCACTTATGACGTATGGAGTCACTTGTTGACCATCCTCGTACGTACCTATACCGGAAAGTTTTGCATCTGAACAGTGCTGATTGCCTCATCTGCGAGCATTACCGGAATATCTTCGTCAACGCGATAAATAAGCCGACCATCGGTGGTGATCAGTGCAGCGCTGAAAGGTTGCGTGACCGCCTTGCCGCCCGTGGTCTGGATGTCGCCGGCGCGGATGCCCACATTCAGCAGGTCCAGCTGCGCCTTGTTTGCGGGCTTGACCGGTTGTTTCGATACCGGGCAACAGAGGATGTCTAGAAGTCGTTTGTCCATAACAGTGCGCTTGGTAAAAGTCTGCGACTACAATAGCGTTTTTGGGGCGAGCTGACCATGAATGTTGCCGTGAGTATTGCTGATCGCGCGAGCGCGCGCGGTTCGCCGCTGGTCGGTGTGGTGATGGGCTCCCGTTCGGACTGGGAGACCATGCAACACACCGCCGTGATGCTACAGCGCTTAAATGTCGCGCATGAGACAAGAGTCGTCTCGGCGCATCGCACGCCCGATCTGTTGTTCCAATATGCCGAGCAGGCGGCTGCGCGCGGCATTCGCATCATCATCGCCGGCGCTGGTGGGGCTGCGCATTTGCCCGGCATGCTCGCGGCGAAAACTCAATTGCCGATCCTCGGCGTGCCGGTGCAATCGCATGCATTGAACGGCATGGATTCGCTGCTCTCGATCGTGCAGATGCCGGCCGGTATTCCCGTCGCAACGCTGGCCATCGGCAAGGCCGGCGCGATCAATGCGGCGTTGCTCGCGGTCAGCATTCTCGCTTTGAACGATGACACGCTGGCCAAGGCGCTGGCGCAGTTTCGCGCCGAACAAACCGCGCAGGTTCTGGCCAAGCCGGAACCCTCGCAACCGTGAGTACCGTCGGTATTCTTGGCGGCGGGCAACTCGCGCGCATGCTGGCATTGGCCGGTGCGCCACTTGGGCTGCAATTTCTGGTGGTGGATAACGAGCCGAGCGCATGCGCGAGCCAGGTCGCGCCATTGCTGCAAGCGGACTATCGCGATTTCGTTGCACTGCGGGAATTTGCCAAACGCATCGATGTGGCGACGTTCGATTTCGAAAACGTGCCGGCCGAAACCGCGCAGTGGCTGACCGAACACACACGCGTGTTTCCGAATCCGCGCGCGCTGGCCGTGGCGCAGGATCGGCTCGAAGAAAAAACCTTGTTTCATTCGCTCGGATTGGAAACGCCGGCGTTCGCTGCGGTCGATAGTCGGAATGATCTCGAACAGGCCGTGGCCAAGGTAGGTTTCCCTGCGGTGCTCAAAACACGGCGTCTCGGTTACGACGGCAAAGGTCAATATCGTTTGCGCAGTGCAGCGGATCTCGATCCGGCCTGGGCCGCACTGGGCGGCGTGCCGCTGATCCTCGAAGCGTGGATTGCGTTCGAGCGTGAAGTTTCGGTGATCGCGGTGCGCGCGCAGGATGGCGAATTCCGCACGTATCCGTTGACGCAGAACTGGCACGCCGACGGAATTTTGTCGATGAGTCTGGCGCCGGCGCCGCAGGTCGAAAAGCTCAGCGCTATTGCATTTGCGCATGCGCGCGCGGTTGCCGAAAAACTCGATTACGTCGGAGTGTTCGCGCTCGAACTTTTTGTCGTCGATGGCAAATTGCTCGGCAACGAAATGGCGCCGCGCGTGCACAACTCCGGTCACTGGACGATCGAAGGCACCGCCTGCAGCCAGTTCGAGAATCACGTGCGTGCGGTGCTCGGATTGCCACTCGGCGATACCACGGCGATAGGCATTAGCGTGATGTTCAATTGGATCGGCACGTTGCCCGATGCACGGCCGGTACTGGCCGAATCGCGCGCGCATTGGCACGACTACGGCAAGAGTTCGCGTGCCGGGCGCAAGGTGGGTCACGCTACTTTGTGTGCGGCCGATAACGCCGAACTCCGTGCACGTCTGGCGCGCGTGGCCCGTGCGCTCGATCGCGAAACACAAGCCGCCCCGGTGCTCGAAGCGCTACAGCGCTGACATAAAAAAGGCCGCCTCGAATGGCGGCCTTTTCGCTTCATCGGTGCTGCAGATCAGCGCTTATTTCAGCGCACTGGCCGCGAATTTCCAGTTCACCAGATTCCAGAACGCTTCCAGGTATTTCGGACGGGCGTTGCGGTAATCGATATAATATGCGTGCTCCCAGACATCGCACGTGAGCAGCGGTGTATCGGGGCCGGTGATCGGCGTGGCCGCGTTGCTCGTGCTGACGATGCCGAGGCTGCCATCCGCGCGCTGCACCAGCCATGCCCAGCCGGAACCGAACGTACCGACTGCGGCCTTGGTGAACTGATCCTTGAACTCGGTGAACGAACCGAATGCCTTGCTGATCGCATCATTGAGTGTGCCGGTCGGCTCACCGCCGCCGTTGGGCGACAGGCTGTGCCAGTAGAAGGTGTGGTTCCAGATTTGCGCGGCGTTGTTGAACATGCCGCCTTGCGATTTCTTGATGATGGCTTCGAGATCGAGGCTCTCGAACTCGGTGCCCTTGATCATGTTGTTGAGATTGGTCACATAGGTCTGATGATGCTTGCCGTAGTGAAAATCCAGTGTTTCCGCAGAAATATTGGGTGCCAGTGCATCACGTGCATAAGGTAGTGGGGGAAGTTCGATCGCCATGAGCGAAATCTCCTGTGCCGTTGGGCGCATGAGTTTAACAGCAAGCGATGTTTGATTCGGGTGACGGCGCGTGCAATGTTGCAAGTGGAGCGGGCTGCTACCATATATGGAGTTGCGCCTCGGGCGCGAATCTTTGTATCGAGGAAGTTATGGACGTAGTGGAACAGATCAAGACCACGGTGGAAACGAATCCGATCGTGTTGTTCATGAAAGGCACGCCGCAGTTTCCGATGTGCGGTTTTTCCAGTCGCACCAGCCAGGTGTTGAAGGCCGTCGGAGCACAATTCCATTCGGTGAACGTGCTCGAAAATCCGGAGATTCGCGCGAACCTGCCGCGTTATTCGAACTGGCCGACCTTTCCGCAATTGTTCATCAACGGCGAGTTGATCGGCGGTTGCGATATCGCCGTCGAGTTGTACGAGCAGGGCGAGCTCGAGCGCATGGTCAAGGAAATGCAGAAAGCGTAATGGCAGTGTTACCGATCGGCCGGTTGCCGCCCGATTTTTCGTTGCATCTGCACAGCTTGAAAGATCGGGTCGTGCTGATCACCGGCGCCACCGGTGGCCTCGGTCGCGCCAGCGCACTCGCCGCTGCACAAGCTGGCGCGCGTATGATTTTGCTCGCGCGCAAAGTGCCGCTGCTGGAAAAACTCTACGATGAAATTCTGGCCTTGGGTCAGGCCGAACCGGCGATTTATCCGCTGAGTCTCGAAGGCGCGACGCCGCGCGAGTACGAGACGCTGGCCGATACACTCGAGCGCGAATATGGTCGGCTCGGCGGTATCGTGCATGCGGCCGCGCATCTGGCCGGATTGATGCCCGCCGCCGAGATCAAGCCCGAAGAATGGATGCGAACCTTGCATGTCAATCTCAGCGCGCCGTATCTGCTGACGCAAGCGTGCCAGCCGCTGCTGGCGCGCGCTGACGATGCGAGTGTGGTGTTTGTGCTGGACGATCCGGCCCGCACCAGTCGCGCTTTCTGGGGCGGCTACGGCGTCGCCAAGGCCGGGCTGGAAAGTCTGGTTTCGATCCTGCATCAGGAATGGGAAAACGGTTCCATTCGTGTCCATGCCTTGCTGCCAGCGCCGATGCGCACCGCGCTGCGACGCATGGCGTATTTCGGCGAAAACACGATGCGCATCGCCACACCGCAAAGCGCTGCAGAGGCGGTGGTTTATCTGCTCAGTCCGGCAGCGCTGCAACTGCGTGGGCAGATTCTGGACCTGCGCAAGAGCGATGCCGCGCTAAAACAACAAGGCGCGTGACGCGTTTTCGCGGTTACACTGCGCCGTCAAATCGCAGCCTATCTCGAGGGGATCATGGATACCATTTCTGCCGGCATCCTGCTGTTTCTGATCATGGATCCGCTCGGCAACATTCCGTTGTTTTTGAGCCTGCTGAAGAACGTCACGCCGGAACGTCGGCGCAAGGTGCTCGTGCGCGAATTGCTGATCGCGCTGGTCGTGCTGTTCGCGTTTCTGCTCGGCGGCAGTTACGTGCTGAAGGCGCTGCAACTGAAGCAGGAGTCGGTCAGCATCGCTGGCGGCATCGTGCTGTTCCTGATCGGCATCAAGATGGTTTTCCCGCCACGCGAAGGCAGCATCTTCGGTGGTGAAGTGGGCATCGAACCGTTCATCGTGCCGATGGCGATTCCCGCCGT
>JAYVTP010000050.1:0-1685 GCA_043788685.1 Pseudolysobacter sp.
CACATCGAACGCGCACGGCTGGTGCGCGAAATGGCGATGGAACTCGGGCGCGAAGTCGCAGTGCTGGCGGATTTGCAGGGGCCGAAAATCCGCATCGAAAAATTTGCGAGCGGCCCGGTTTTTCTCGAACCCGAACAACCGTTCGTGCTCGATTGCCGCGCCGATGCCGACGCCGGCACGATCGCCGGCATCGGCGTGAGTTACCTCGGTTTGCCGCGTGACGTAAAACCCGGCGATACGCTGCTGCTCGACGATGGCCTGATCGCGCTGATGGTGCTGCGCATCGAAGGTACGCTCATCCACACCAGCGTCATTCACGGCGGCTGGCTGTCGGATCGCAAGGGCATCAACCGCATGGGCGGTGGCCTCAGCGTGGATGCGTTGACCGACAAGGATCGCAGCGATATCAAACTGGCCGCACAGATGGGCGCGGATTTTCTCGCGGTGTCATTTGCGCGTTCCGCGGCCGACATGAATCAGGCGCGCACTCTGCTGCGCCAAGCCGGCGGCGATGCCGCGCTGGTGGCGAAAATCGAGCGCGCCGAAGCGATCGATGTGCTCGGCGAAATCATCGACGCATCCGATGTGGTGATGGTCGCGCGCGGTGATCTTGGTGTGGAAATCGGCGACGCCGAATTGCCCGGGCTGCAGAAAAAAATCATTCGCGAAACCCTCGCGCGCAACAAGATCGTGATCACCGCCACGCAGATGATGCAGTCGATGGTCGAGTCGCCGATTCCCACGCGCGCCGAAGTGCTCGACGTCGCGAATGCTGTGATCGACGGCACCGACGCGGTGATGTTGTCGCAGGAAAGTGCGGCCGGCAAACACCCGGACAAAGCCGTGGCGGCGATGCGCCGCGTGTGCCTCGGTGCCGAGCGCCAGTTCGAGTCGCGCGACGAGTTTGCACCGTCGTCGCACCGACTCGATCGCAGCGATCAGGCGATCGCGATGAGCGCGATGTTTCTGTCGAGCCAGATCGGCGTGCGTGCCATTGTTGCGTTGACCGAATCCGGCGGCACCGCGCAGTGGTTGTCGCGTTATCGCTCGGCGGTGCCGATCTTCGCGCTATCGCGCAACGGCGCGGCGCGGCGGCGGATGCTGATGTATCGCGATGTCTATCCGATCGATTTCGATCCGCAGGAACTCGAACCGACCAGCGCCGTGCACGAGGCAATCCTGCATCTTTTCACGCTCGGGCGCTTGGCCGAAAACGATCGCGTCATTGTCACGCTCGGCGATCACACCGGTCGCGGCGGCGGCACCAATACGCTCAAGCTGCTCAAGGTCGGGCCGGGTGGTGCTGCGGAAGGGCTTGGCGATTTGTAGCCGCGCGGCGCGTTCAGATCGCTGATTGCCGCGCCATGCCAGCGCTAAATCGCGACCGCATGAAGCCGTTGTGCGGGGCATGGCGCAAGACGATGCATTCTGGCCTATAATTCGCGCCCCTGAGTGCCGCCATCGCGCGTCGCACGAGCGAGGCTCTGCCTCGCGACCTGATTTGATCCCACGGAGTGAGTCATGAGTATCGAACAGCTTGAGAGCATCGCCCAGGCCATGGTCGCCCCGGGCAAGGGCATCATCGCCATTGATGAGTCCAATAACACCATCAAGAAACGCTTCGAGGCGGTCGGCCTGCCGAACAGCGAAGAAAACCGCCGCGCCTATCGCGAGATGCTGCTGAC
>JAYVTP010000051.1:0-4916 GCA_043788685.1 Pseudolysobacter sp.
GGATACGAAACCGCCGCCGCGGCGCGCCAGTCGCTCGAGGCGCGCACCGATGTGCAGACGCACGCCAATCCACAGGGCTGGTGGATCGTCGAGATTCCCACCGAGCACCGAATCTGGGCGTTCACGCCTGACGACCATCCCGCGCATCCCGCCGCAGTCGCACGCGAAGCGGTCAATGAACACGGCATCATCCGTATCCGCATGGCGGTGCTGTGCACGGCGTCGAAACAAGCGTGCGACGCGCTGGTTGAGGAATTCAAACCGCTCAACGAGGAAATGCGCAAACGTTTGCAGCAGAATTTGTAACGGGTTTTTCGGCAAAGTTCGTCATCCCAGCGCAGGCTGTGATCCAGGTCTCTTTGCAGATTGCCGAGGGGCTTGGCTGAATTTGAAAAGCAGCGACGCCGCTTTGACCCAGATATTTATGCACCGTGGCGAAGAACTGGATCCCAGCCTGCGCTGGGATGATGAGCAAAAATCTGGTGACGAGCAAAAAGCAAAAATGGCGATCACTCAATGGATCACCATTTTATTTTACAACCACGATCCTGATCTCATCGCGGCGGCGGACGCTTCGGCTTGCCGCTCGGACGCGGTGATTTGAACGGCGGACGACCATCGTGCGACGGGCGCGACGGCGCCGAACCACCCTCGCTGTGACGCGAAATTTTAAGTTGCTGGCCCGATACCCAGACTTTTTTCAGATGGCCGAGAATTTCCGACGGCATGCCTTCCGGCAGATCAATCAGCGCATGATCGCCGCGGATGTCTATACGGCCAATATGCTTGCTGTCGAGGCCAGCTTCGTTGGCGACCGCGCCGACGATATTGCCAGGCTTGACGCCGTGATCGTGGCCGACTTCGACGCGATAGGTTTCCATGCCCGGTTCGGTTTTGCTCGGGCGTGGACGATCATGCGCGGGACGTTCTTGCGGCGCTCGCGCTTCATTGGTTTCGTAATGCGGACGTTCATCGCGCGACGGCCGTGCAGGCCGCTCATCACGTGACGCGCGCGCGGGGCGTTCGGCGCGGTCGTATTCGGGTTTGCCGGCGCTGGCGCGATCCGCCGCTTCAGCGCGTTTGATATCACTGGCCGGATTGGATTCGAACGGCGACCCGCTGCGGATATGCGCGGTTTTCGGACGTTCGTCGCGGTCGTAGATCGGGCGTTCGGCGCGGCTGCGATCGGGCTTGCGATCATTGCGCTCGGGCCGCTCGCTGCGTGCCGAACGATCAGGGATTCGCGTGTCGCGTTGTTGCCAGGCCGGTGCATCGCTGCGCTCGAATTTGCGCGGTGGTTCGAGCAGCAGCGGCGTGTCGCCCTGAGTGATGCGCGCGAGCGCAGCAGCGATCTCGATCGCCGGCACGTTGTGTTCTTTTTCGTATTGTTCGATCAGTGAACGGAACAGAATAAGTTCACCCGCGGCGAGCGAGTCGGTGATCTTCTGCTTGAACTTGGCGATACGCTGGTTGTTCACTGTTTCCACGCTCGGTAATTCCATCTGCTCGACCACCTGACGCGTGGCGCGCTCGATCGTGCGCAGCATGTGGCGTTCGCGCGGGCTCAGGAACAGGATCGCATCGCCCTTGCGTCCAGCACGTCCGGTACGGCCGATGCGATGCACGTAGGATTCGGTATCGGTCGGCACGTCGTAGTTGATGATGTGGCTGATGCGCTCGACATCGAGCCCGCGCGCGGCGACGTCGGTGGCGACGAGGATATCGAGCTGGCCATCCTTCAGCCGCGCAATCGTGCGCTCGCGCTGCGCCTGCTGGATATCGCCGTTGATCGGTGCGGCGGAGAAACCGCGCGCCTGCAATTTCTCGGCAAGCTCTTCGGTGGAATGCTTGGTGCGCGTGAAGATGATCATGCCGTCGAACGGCTCGGCTTCGAGGATGCGCGTCAGCGCGTCGAGCTTGTGCATGCCGCTGACCATCCAGAAACGTTGGCGGATATTGGTTGCGGTAGCGGTCTTGCTCTTGATCGTGATTTCGGTCGGATCGTTGAGATAGGTCTGCGCGATGCGGCGAATCGCCGCCGGCATGGTCGCCGAGAACAACGCGATCTGGCGTTTCGGCGGCGTCTTCTGCAGGATTTGCTCGACATCGTCGATGAAACCCATGCGCAACATTTCGTCGGCTTCATCGAGCACGAGGCAAGTCAAGGCGCTCAGATCCAGCGTGCCGCGTTCGAGATGATCGATCACGCGACCCGGCGTGCCGACCACGACGTGCACACCGCGACGTAAGCCGGCGAGCTGCGGGCCGTAACTCTGACCACCGTAGATCGGCAACACATGAAAACCGCGGATGTGCGCGGCGTAAGTCTGGAACGCCTCGGCCACCTGAATCGCGAGTTCGCGCGTCGGCGCCAGCACCAGCGCTTGCGGTTTGGTTTTGCTCAGGTCGAGTTTCGACAGGATCGGCAACGCGAAAGCGGCGGTCTTGCCGGTGCCGGTTTGCGCTTGGCCGAGCACGTCGCGGCCTTCGAGCAGCGGCGGAATGGTCGCGGACTGAATGGGCGATGGCGCTTCGTAACCCACATCGGCGAGCGCCTGGAACACGGGCTCGCTGAGCGCGAGATCGCGAAAGCTCGGCAAGGGCGGAACGGATTCAGGCGTGGATGGGGGGGCGGTGGTTTCGATATCGTCGGACATGTTGATGCTCGTAGGGAATATGGGGCAGCTTCTGCGCATCCATGTGCCCGCTGCACTTGGGCATCCTGCCCGGCGGTCGCTGAGGTCGTGGCACGGAGGCCGGGCGCGAGCTGTTGAACTCGCAGCACTTGTGACCGGAGGAAATCCCGTGGGACAACTTCAGTTTTGTCGCGGTGACGCCAGCGGCGGAATGAATCGCACGGCAAATTGTACCTTGTATCGGCCGCAAAGCCGCGTTTGGATTGGATTTGCAACCCAGGCCAAAATAAAAATCGCTAATGTCGGTTGAAAGTATTCTCGACCCGCGCGGTCTGCTGCGGCATGGCGAAACAATTCTGCGAGGGGAGCGGCATGGCGATTCGATACAAAAAAACATGTTTGGGCCTCATAACCTTGCTGCCGTTTTTCGCCGGCTCAGTGAATGCGGCGTGTGTCGCGCAAAGCCTGGACACGCAGCAGAAGGTGATCGAGTTGTATACCTCCGAGGGTTGTAGTTCGTGTCCGCCGGCGGATCGCTGGATGAGCCTGATCAAACCGCAAGCTGCAATTGCACTGGCGTTTCATGTCGATTGCTGGGATTCATCGGGCTGGCGCGATCGTTTCGACAGCCCGCGCTACACCGCGCGCCAGCACGATCTACTCGGCCGCAACGGCCAGACCATCTACACGCCGGAAGTGGCGTTGAACGGCAAGGAATGGCGAGCGTGGTCGAGCGGCAAAGTGCCCGAGACTTCGGCCGCGACAAGTGTATCGATACCAAGCCTGAGCCTGCAGATCGAACCAGGTAATCCCGTGCAACTGACATTGCAGACGCAGCTCGGTACGAATCAGAACGATAAGGCTTGGCGCGCGTATTTTGCAATCACCGAAGACGATTTGCATACTACGGTGAAGGCTGGCGAAAACCGCGGCAAGGAACTGAAACACGATCATGTCGTGCGCGCATTCGGTGGCCCGTATGCGCTGGACAAGGCCAGTGCAAAGCTCGACTTTCCGGCGAACGTGTCGGTACAAAACGCCACGGTGGTCGCGTTTGTGCAGAACACCGAAACCGGCGTGATCGCGCAAGCGGTGCAGCAGCCGTTGCAGAGTTGTGCCGTGAACTGACGGAATAAAACTTGCGATTTGATCGCGCAATGGCTACAGGCCGAAGGCAAACAACAGCAGGCAAAGAATCAATCCCAAGGTCGGCACTACCGCTGCGAGTGCGGCCAGCGCTGGATACGCGCGCTTGTGCGTATCGTCGCAGATCGCGCGGATGGTGGTGACGACATAACCGTTGTGCGGCAATACATCCAATGCGCCTGATGCGAGCGCGACGACCCGATGCAGGTGTTCGGCATTTACTCCGATGCTGAGAAAATGCGGCGCGAGGATCGGCAACGCGATGGCTTGGCCGCCGGATGCCGATCCGGTCATGCCGGCGATCACGCTGACTGCAATCGCCGAGCTGACCAATCCATCGCCCGGCATGCCGATCACCCAGCGCACGATTTCCTGGAACGCCGGCAGCGCGCTCGCGACCGCACCGAAGCCGACGACGGCCGCAGTATTTCCCGCTGCCACCAGTGCGCCCATGCTGCCGTCGGCGAGCGCCTTGCCGGGCTCGCGCAGATGGCGCAGGTTGAGCAACGCCGCAGCGATGCAACCGCCGAGCAGGGCGAGAATCAAGGCCGAAGTCTTGAACCGATCGTGCAGCAGAAATGCAATCACCAACACCACGAGCAGGGGTAGTGCAGCGTTCAGCGGATGTGGCAGCGATTCACGCGTATCAATCGGATCATCCACACGCGCTTCAAAATGTTCACCACGCGCACGCGCTGCGCGCAGCATGCGGCGGAACCACCACGAGCCGAACACGAACATGAAGATCGCGCAGATCAGACTCGCTTGCCAGCCAGCGTAAGGGGAAGTGTGCAGGTATTCGATCGGAATCCAGTTCTGGATTTCCGGCGATCCAGCCGAGGTCATCGTGAACGTGACCGAGCCGAATGCGAGCGCCGCAGGAATATAACGGCGCGGCAAATCGGCGGAACGAAACAGGCTCACCGCCATCGGATACACCGAGAACGCGACGACAAAAAGACTGACGCCGCCATAGGTCAGGATGGCACACGCGATCACTACAGCAAGTGCGGCGTGTTGCGGGCCAAGCCGTTGCGTCACCCAGCGCGCGACACTTTCCGCAGCACCGACATTTTCCATCAGCTTGCCGAAAATCGAGCCGAGCAAAAACATCAGGAACCACTTCGCGATGAA
>JAYVTP010000052.1:0-6044 GCA_043788685.1 Pseudolysobacter sp.
CACCCCATTCCGCTTTGCTGATATGCGGTGCAACACGGTCAGCGGCAAATGCCATCCCGGCTGACGAAAAGGCGACAAGCAACAACCAGCGTGCGCAGCAAATCATCACATTCGGCTCCTTGAAGATCGTGATGCGCACTATGCCTACTTGTTCGACTCATCGGCAATGAGCGTGTCGCGATGAGTGCGCAGTAATGACGCGTTACCGAGTCACGGAGTCACCGCTTTCGGGCAAAGATTGCTCCATACTTGTGCCAGATGGGTCGTGGTGTAGGTATGTCCGCCCGGCGGGCTGCCATCGCTGAACACGGTATAGAACAGCGTGGTGCCCAGCATCCAGCCGGACGCGGTGAATGCGTTCTTGTCGCTGGCGGTATACCCGCCGGTATAGATCGAGTCGGTATTGCCGATGTGGATATCCAGCGGAATGATGCGCGCGGCATTGGCCGGTACGCAGCTTTGCACGGTGTTGTACGGCGGGCAGCCGGCCAGCGCCGCGCCGGTGACGGCATAGGCCGCAAACGTGTTCGCGTTTATGCCGGCCCAGCCGGTCAGGATGATGTCGTCTAGCACTTCGCCACCGGCCGAATAGCCCCAGCCATGCACCCGCGCGAGATCGATGTTGTACGCGGCTTCGACATCACTGATGGTGTTGGCGATGATGTTGTAGTCGGACGGCCCGCCGCCATTGACGTCGGGTTCGTTCCAGCCGCCGTTGCTGTTCGTGCCCACCGGCGAGGCGATGATAAAACCTCGCGCGTCGGCCAGCGTGCCCCAGTCGGTGCGCACCTGCTGCGCAGCGGAATCCGACGTGCCGGGGCCGCTCGCGCCATGCAGAACCACGATCAGCGGCCACGCCCGATTGGCCGCATACGCGCTCGGCACATACAGATAATACGTTTGCAAACCGAGGCCGCTGACCGCCACTTGCCGTGTGACATTGCCCGGGTGCGCGCCACCGCTACCGTTCGAGTGCAACTGCGGAACCGTCGCTGAGCCGAGCTCGAAACCGTTGACAAAAATCGCGTCGGGATGCGCACACACCCAGCTTGGCAGGATCACACTCTGCGTCGCATTCGCACCGCTGTTGACAATTAGCAGCGCGAGAAAAATCGAATTTTGCAGATGCTTGTTCATGCCCGCAGTATAAGCCCGGGCGTTGTAGAAGCTGATCATCGCGCAGTGATGCCGACCTGCCGCGCCACTTTCAGCGCCACGCCACGAAGCGTTCCGATGCAGCACAGCGCGAAGCGCGCTGCCCGGTCGCCCGCGCGTATCCAAGCTGAACTGGCGCAAACGGCACCCGCGTCGATCACAGATTCGCCAACACCGTCTACGCAACCGAACTGCTCAATCAGACACGCAAAGGAGAACCCATGAAGATCGTCTGTTACTACGATATGGCGCCTGGGGCGCCGGCGAAAGTCGCGGCCCATTGCCCCGCCCATCGCGCGAAGCTCGACGAGTTTCATGCATGCGGTCTGCTGATCGCGGCGGGGCCGCTCGGCAATCCGCCCGAAGGCGCGATGGCGCTGTTCACCACGCGCGAGGCCGCGGAAGAATTCGTCAGCCACGATCCGTTTGTCATGCATGGGCTGGTCAGCCAGTGGCGGCTGGTGGAATGGAACGCCGCGTTCATCTGATCGTTGCGATCGACAATCCATATTGCAGCGGCGTGGGGGCGATGTGCTCAAGCCCCCGGATAGTCGGCTTCCTGATGGCGATGCCGCAGCGATCGTGCTTTTCTCAAGGACATCAATCAGCGCGCAGCAGCTTGAACAACGCGCGGTGAGTGAGTGGATGCCCCGACTTACTTGATGGCAAGTATCCCCGCCAAACGCTCTGCGTCTACCCGATCCTTCGCCTGCGCCACCAACGCCGCACGCAGCACCGGTAACGCATCACGCAACAACTCGCGCGCCCTGGCATCGTCGCTTGCCGCATGCGCGTAATACGCCAGTCTCGCGGCGGCTTGCGCATGGAGCGGATGATCTTTCGCGACGACCGTCTGCAGTTCGGTCAGCGCTTGTTGCTCGGCGCTGCGTGCGGTTGTCCAGTCGTGTTTCGCCGCGGCGATATGCGCCAGCGCTTCGGCGTAACGGGCGCGACGGCGATATCCGCCACGGCCAGTCGGCAGGGTCAGCGCTTGCAGATTTTTCGCGGCAATCTCGGCGTGGCCGCTAGCGAGTTGCCATTCGGCATCGAGCACTTCGCTGTCGAAACGTTCGGCATTGTCGGCGGGCAAGGTGCGACGCGTGGCGAGTGCGGCATCAAGCAGCGGACGCGTCGCGCCGAAGTTGCCGAGCTCGAACTCGCAGCGTGCGAGATTGTGCTGTGCGCGCGCCAGCGAGGGATGCGGCGCGCTGAATTTTTTCTCGCGAATCGCCAACGATTGCTCGAACAGCGGCAGTGCGCCGGCGTAGTCGCCGCGATCCTCGAACAGCGTGCCGAGGTTGTTGGTGGTGCCGGCACGATCCATCGAATCCCCCGGCAGGTGCTTGAGGAACAGCCCCAGCGCCGCGCGATAATGGATCTCCGCCGCGGCGTAATCGCCACTGTCCTGCAGCACTGCGGCGAGGTCGTTGTGCGCGTGCCCGACATGCATGCTGTCATCGCCTTGCACCTGCACACGGAGCGCCAGCACTTGCTCGAAATCGCGCTTCGCTGCGACCAGATCGCCGAGCGCCTGCTCGGATTGGGCGAGGCCGTTGAGCGAGTTCACGGTGCGCGGATGCGCCTCGCCGAATAGCGCGCGTTTGATCGTCAGCGCCGTTTCATATTCAGTACGCGCGGTGGCCGGATCGCCTTTGTGCGCAGCCAGTTGACCAAGATTGTGATGGGTCGATGCGACGTCCTCGCGATGTGATGCGCCAGCGGCGGTGAAGATAGCCAGCGCCCGCCGATAATCCCGATCGGCCTCGACAAATTCGCCCTGGCCTTGCTCGACCAGTCCGATCGAATCGTAGCTGTGGCCGATATCGACATCTGCGGCAGGCAGGAGCGCCTGGCGCAGCGTGAGCGACTCGCGACACGCTGCCAGCGCCTGCGGATATTGCGAAGTATCGGTGCAGGCGCGACAGAGTTCGTGCAGCGCATTCGCGAGCCGCAGCGGATCGGCGCCAGTCGCGCGCTGCAGCGCAATGCTTTGCGTCAGCAGTTCGATACTGCGCTGCGGCTGACCGATGCTCGTGTAGATTTCACCGAGCGCGCCGAGCAGGCGGGCGCGCACGAGCGGCTGATCGGTCAGCGTATTGCCGAGCAGGTCGCGGCCGTGATCGAGCAGATCGCGTGCGCTGATGTCGCGACCACGCGTATTTTCCGGGTCGGCATCATTGAACAGGCGCAGCAGGAATTCGGTCGTCTGCTCGGCGCTGTGCGCTTCGGTGAGTGCTTGCTGTTCGGCGCGCACGGCGCGGTTGCGCTCCACCACCAGCCAGGCCGATGCGCCGATCACGCCGAGCAGCGCGAGCATTCCCGCTGCCACCGCGGCACGATGCCGACTGACGAATTTGCGGATGCGATAACCGAGCCGATCCGGCCCGGCTTCGAGCGGCAGGCCGTCGAAATAATTGTCGATCTCGTCGGCGAGCGCGGCAGCGGAGCTGTAACGACGCTCGGGTTCGGGCGCCAGCGCGCGATGCACGACATGATCGAGATCGCCATCAATGCGCGGTGCGTCGTTGCGAATCCAGATCGCCTCGGCCTGCAGCGCGATGCGCGCAGGACGCGACTCGCGCCAACTGCCGGTCTTGCCGCCGGATTTGTACGGCTTGCCGCACAGCAGCTCGTACAGGATCAAACCGAGGCCGAACACGTCGCTCGCGGTGGTCACGGGTTGACCGGCGACTTGCTCCGGGCTGGCGTAATCGACGGTGAACGCGCGCAGCTCGGTGGCGCGTTCGCCGCTCGCGTCGGCAGCGGTGAGTTTGGCGATACCGAAATCGAGCAGCATCGGCGTGTCACCACCACGCACGATCACGTTGGCCGGTTTCAGATCACGATGCACGATGAGGTTTTGATGCGCGTAATGCACCGCGCGACAAAGTTGCTGGAACAGGCGCAGGCGCGTCGTCAGCGGCGGCGTTTTTTCCGCCCACCAGACACCGAGCGGCAGGCCTTCGACATATTCCATCACGAGAAACGGCTGGCCTTCGGTGGTGGTGCCGCCATCGAGCAGGCGCGCAATATTTGGATGAACCAAGCCGGCCAGAACCTGACGTTCGCGGCGCAGGCGTTGGAGCGCATCGGCGGTGGGAAATCCACGAATCAGCTTGATCGCGACCTGGCTCTGATATTCGCGATCCGCACGTTCGGCCAGGTACACGCTGCCCATGCCGCCACGGCCGATTTCGCTGAGGATGCGATAGTTGCCGACACGTCGACCAAGCCACGGCGTGGTCGCGTCGAAATGCGCTGCGGCGGTCGCGGCGACACTCGCGGCGAGCGAATCGTCGGCTTCGTCGTCGCACGCGAGCAAGGCTTCGAGTTCATCGCGCAAGGCGAGATCGTCGCCACATGCCGTCGCGACAAAACCGGCGCGTTGTTCTAACGGCAGCGCGATCGCGGCTTCAAACAATTCGCGTAGGTGGACAAGGCGGCTCATGCGCGAGCGGCTACAGCGTGAGTTCGCGTTTCAGCCACGCCCGACCGAAGCGCAGGCTGCGATCCACGGTCGGCACGGAAACCTCGAGAACGTGCGCCACTTCATCGCGATTCAAGCCGCCGAAATAGGTCAGCTCGATTACCTTGCCGGTGCGCTGGTCTTCGCGTTCAAGGCGCTGCAGTGCTTGATCGAGCACGAGCAGATCGGCGCTCTCCTCGACGCGCGCGTTGCTGGATTCGGTCCAGGTCACATGCAGCGCGCCGCCACCGCGTTTTTCCGCCTGCTGTGCACGCGCGTGATCGACCAGCACATTGCGCATGTGCAAGGCGGCCAGCGCAAAAAAATGGGCGCGATCGTGCCAATCGATAGCGCTGTCGCACAGGCGCAGAAAAGTCTCATGCACGAGGGCGGTCGGATTGAGCGTTTGCGCCGGACTCGAACCGATGCGACGCCACGCCATCGTGCGCAATTCGGCATACACCAGCTCGGTGAGTTTGGGCAGCACGGCGGTTTGGCCCGCGCGCCAGGCTTGCAACAATTCGGTGATGGGCGCTTGAGGCGTCAGCATGTACGCAGTGTAACGGCTGCGTCGCGGTGGCGTAGAAGTTTGCTGAAAAATAATCACGGCAATCTGGCCTCAGAAGATCATGCCGTCGAGTACAAAAAAGCAGGCCAAAGTAGCATCGGTTTGCGACGCTGCTTTGGCTCACTGGCGGGCGCTTTCGCTGGATTGAGATTCAGCCGACGCGGATCTCAATGTATTGCTGCGATCTTGCTCAGGCGAGTTTGACCTGCACATCGACATTGCCACGCGTGGCGTTCGAATACGGGCAAACCACATGCGCGTCTTCGATGAGCTTTTGCGCAACTTCGCGATCCATGCCGGGCAAAGTGACGGAGAGTTCGGCGGTGATCGCAAAACCGGTTGCGATCGGGCCGAGGCCGACGCTGCCATCGACCTTGGTGCCATCGGGCAATGCAGTCTTGGTGCGGCCGGCGACGTGTTTCATCGCGCCGAGAAAACACGCGGAATAGCCGGCCGCAAAAAGCTGTTCGGGGTTGGTGCCGCCGACGCCGGAACCGCCGAGTTCTTTCGGTGGCACGAGTTTGATGTCGAGCGCGCCATCGGATGATCTGGCGGAACCATCGCGGCCGCCGGTGGCAGTGGCATGGGCGGTATAAAGAACTTTTTCTGGTATTTGCATAGTGTCTACTCCGTTGCGGTGGATGGAAGAAAAGCGTGCGTTCAACTCTGGATACTGCTCTGCAGCGATTCGCGCAGGCGCTGCAATGTCTGCGTCAAGACTTTGCGATCCGTGCTCGAACAATCGGTAGCGCAAGCAATTTTTTCGTGCATCACGGCGGCGGCCTTTTGCAGTTTTGCGCCGTCGCCGGTCAAACGGATATGCACCTCGCGTTCGTCCTGCGGATTGCGGATGCG